>JAJBVQ010000119.1 GCA_020859745.1 Rikenellaceae bacterium | reverse complement strand
ATCTTGGTGATATGCCCGGCGCCGATAATAATGACGAAGTAGTACGAAAGGCCGTACCCCACCCCCCCGACTATCTAGAGCCACGGATTGACGCCGAACAGCAGGAGCATCAGGTAGAACCCCGCCATCGAGATGAAAATCCACGACGCCGGCTGCCCCAGTATATAAAAATGGTCGGCGACGTTCTTGACCCACCGCCCGTCGTAGTTCATATTGATCAGGTACGACGGCATGCCGCTGAAATTCCGGCCCGCCCACTGCGGGTGTTCGCCGTAGCGGTCGATATGCTGCTGGATGTCGCTGGTCACGCCGCTCATCATGACCATATCGGTCTGCCGCAGGGCTTTCCCCTCGTACTGGGGCGCGAAAAAGAGGGCCGAAACGGCCGCAAAAAGGAGTAAGGCAACAATATGGGGCAAGGCTTTCCGGAGGAAGCGGGGGACGCCGTTCTGCATAACACGTTGGAATTTGGGGCTAAAAGTACGCTTTTCCGGGGGATTTCGCAACCTGCACCGTCCGGCACGGGAATTATTGATAACTATCCGGACATCTTACCCGTATGCTTGATAAAAAAGTATTTTCTTGTTAAATTTATAGCCGGGAATCAGCCCGGTTTTCGTTGAAAGAGATACAATTACCCCGAATTATCTACGCCTATGGAACGAAAATTACTCTTCTGCGCATTTCTCACCCTTATCGCGGCAGGCGTGCTTTGGGCCTGCCGGAAAGAGTGGAGGCCGGACTCCGACGCGGCAAAGGACGCGCTGACCGTCGAGCAGGCCCGGGCCTTTTTCGAAAACAGCACGGCCCTGACCAAAGCCGGCGGCTACCTCTCGTCGGCCCGCGGTGCGGGCGGCGACCTCAACCCGGGCGATGTGACCCCACGGTGGGAACGGGCGCACCGGGCCACGCTGAACAATTACGTGGACGGTGTGGATGTGGAGATCGACCCGACCTACGGTTACTCCGCCGTATTTCCCGAAGTTACCTCCGGGGGTGACACGGTGAGGCACACGGTCGAGGTGGCCCAGAAACTGGTCGTCAACCGCTGGCGGAACCACCCGCGGTGGCTGGGGCTGTACGCCTACATCGCCACGATCATCCCCACGCCGCGATATTATGCCATGCACAAAGACCTCGGCCGGACGTTCGTGAACCTGGGCGACAAGAGAGGCTTTTCGGGATTCGTCATCTACCACACCCTCAGCGGCGAGTTCGTCAATGCCGACCGGTACGACGACGGCAAGCTGACCTCGCAGGTGTACGACACGGGCAGCGATGCCGCCGACCGGTATGCGGCGGCGCAGATGCTCGGCGATGTGGAACTGTACGGCAACGTGCCCTCTATGTACGCGCTGAACCTCGAAGCGCCAGAGGTAACGGTCACTGCCTGCAGAGCGTGCAAAATGCAGGGCTGTAAATGCAAACAAAACGGAGCGTTGCCTTGCAAATGCTTAGGTACCGACCCTCCTACACCTCCACAGGACACGACGCAAAACAAGCCCAAGCCTCCGGTGGGCGGCGGAACGAATCCCGATGACGATGATAAAGACAAAAAGCCGCCCATCGTAACGAAAAAAAACGACTGCAACCAGAACTATTCCAAAAACCTTAGCAGCGCGAAGAACATTCTCAATATGGCGCCGAATGCGAACGGATGGAAAGGTGCCCTCAATCAATGGAGCAAGTTTCTAAAAGATTCTGATGGGAAAGAGGTAGAATACGGTCTTTCAATGTATCGTATTACCCAATCATCTGAATATGTCTATAATTTGACAGAAACATCCACAGGTACGGCAAACGATGTACCTATTAATATGGCAAAAGAGTCTTCTTTAGGGACACATACCGTAGCTACCTTTCATACCCACACCAACGGATTGCCACCCAGCGGCATGGATGTGGCCGAACTTTGTAATATCGAAAGGAACCAATTGGATGACGTTTATGTCATTACCGGAAGCGGCTCGTCACGAACGGTTTACACCCTCCACGTGGAGAACCGGGACGCCATGGTTTCGTGCCGTCGAAGCATCCAAGTCGATCCGAACACCAACCATTTCACTGCGGGTTCGGAAGCCGGGCATCACTATAACGAAGCAATGGCCCGTTTCGAGGGCAGCCAATATTCGGAAGAAGATAAGCACGCCTATTGCCTGGCTTACGCACTCGAAAAATGCAATACAGGAATCCGGTTGCTCAGAGGATCTTTAACCCCGAATGGAACGAACGTTGCTTTCGAGCAGATACAAATGGAACTCCAAACAAACGCTACAAACCTCAAAAACTGCAAATAACCATGAAAAAAGTTATTATTCTCACAACTGTACTATTACTTTCCCTAAACTCATGGGGACAAGTACCACAATTTAAATACCGGCCATTAACAGAATTCAAAACGGATACATTAAATTTTTTGAGTGCGATTGTCAGGCAAAACGATTATTTTGACCAGAAACCGTTAGAAACACTATTTGAAATCTTGGACAAGGAAATGCCTATTATCAGCGTTACTTACGACGGAACACCGACCGTGCAATACATTGAGTTTATTTTAGATCATAGAAAACAATACAAATTATTTGACCAAATACACCTCTCAACATGTTATTTAGACCGAGCATATTCAGAAAGTGACTTCAAAGAACTATTGGGAGCGGACCCCAATATTATTGTTCCTTTTACACCCGCCTTAAGGAAAAAACTGGGACAGATTAAGTTTTTAGCAAAACCAGGATTCATGATCTTTTCTTTAGATAAAATTCCCGATCCATCAACATTACCCCAAAAGTCGATTCAGCCTTTCGAAGAAGTTGAATAATTTGACTGACATAGGTAAAGCGGCGTAGGAAATCTACGCCGTTTTTTGGGTTCGTTTGGAAGGTAGTCAATATAAGGATCTTTAACTTCGAACGGAACGAACGTTGCTTTCGAGCAGATACAAATGGAACTGCA
The DNA here is from genome assembly GCA_020859745.1 of Rikenellaceae bacterium. Taxonomy (GTDB): domain Bacteria; phylum Bacteroidota; class Bacteroidia; order Bacteroidales; family Rikenellaceae; genus Rikenella. The sequence continues at coordinate 7,633 of JAJBVQ010000119.1, read as the reverse complement.
AACAAACGCTACGAATCTAAAAAACTGCAAATAACCATGAAAAAGATAATCATACTTTGCGCCGCTCTGTTTATAGCACTCACCGCCGCAAACGGGCAAGATCAAGAATATCGATATCATCCCTGGGACGAATTTAAGGGAGATACAACGGCATTCCTGAATGCTAATTTTGCCGATCAAACACAATTCTTCGACGGTAAATCCATCGTTGAGGTCATTGATATTCTCGAAAAAGAAATGCCGGTAAAACAAATCGCCTATTTGACATACCCTGAAACTTCGACATTACAAGTGATTGAACTGATCTTTGATGAAAGAAAACAATGGAAACCATTCAATCAATTCCATTTTTATGTGGGAAATTTTAATAAAGAATATACACGGCCGGAAACGATAGCTATATTGAATGTAAAACCGGAACAAATCACTCTTTTGACACAGAAAATACGAAAACGAATCAGTCGGTTTATCTTTCAGAAACGAAGTTTCGAATCTAATTTTTCAGCTATTAAATTAATCAGCCGGTAAATAACCAAGTAAAAACACACCAGCGGCGTAGGAAATCTACGCCGTTTTTGGCTCGTTTCGAGGACAGCCAATATTCCGAAGAGGACAAGCACGCCTATTGCTTGGCTTACACCCCTGAAAAATGCAATACGAGCAACCCCGCTTTGTTTTGCACGCCCGGCACTATCTTTGTACTTTTGCGTCCGGACCGTAAAATCCCCCTCCATGCTCCGCCACCTGCTCACCATGTTCGTCTCTTTCTTCAAGATCGGCTGCTTCACCTTCGGCGGCGGGTACGCCATGATACCCATCATCCAGAAAGAGGTGATCGACAAGCGGCACTGGGTCGACAAAGAAGAGTTCATCAACCTGCTGGCCGTGGCCCAGTCGGCGCCGGGGCCGATGGCCGTCAACGTGTCGATCATGGTCGGTTACAAGATATTCCGCACGCGGGGTGCCGTGGCGGCGTTCCTGGGCACCGTCCTGCCCTCGTTCATCATCCTGCTGGTGATCGCCATTTTCTTTTCCCGCATCTACCAGAATCCCACGGTGAACAGCGTTTTCAAGGGGATGCGACCCGCCGTGGTAGCCCTGATCCTGCAACCCGTTTTCGCGTTCGCCAAAGGGCTGAAGTACTGGGAGTACGGCGTATTCATCATCATCGCCGTAGCGATCTGGCTCAAACTGTCGCCGATCTGGTTCATCGCGGGCGGGATCGCGGCGGGAATCGCCTACACCTATTGGAAATCGAAACGCCTAAGCCGGAAATAACGCCATGCTCTACCTTCAACTTTTCCTGACGTTTTTCAAGATCGGCGTATTCGGCTTCGGAGGCGGTTACGCGATGATCTCGCTGATCCAGGCCGAGGTGGTGACCGAACACGGGTGGATCACCGCGTCGCAGTTCGCGGACATCATCGCGATCTCGCAAATGACGCCGGGGCCTATCGCGATCAACAGCGCGACCTACATCGGATACACGGCGACCGGTTCGGTGTGGGGTTCGGCACTAGCCACGCTGGGAGTTTGCGCGCCGTCGCTGATCATCATGCTCATCGCCTCGCGCTTTTACCTGAAGATGAAGGACAATCCCTATGTGGCCCAAGTGATGAAGGCGCTGCGTCCCGTGGTGATCGGGCTGATCCTGTCGGCGGCGCTGATGCTGCTAACGCCGGACAATTTCATCGACTGGAAAAGCTATGTGATTTTCGGATTGGTGCTGGTAGCGGCGATCCGCAAGGTGAATCCCATCCTGCTGATCGTGCTGGCCGGCCTGGCAGGCTATCTGTTCTATTAGCCGCCCGGTTATTCGGAGATCGGAGATGCGCAGCATCTCACATCCCGCCGCGGCCACGCGGACGCCGCCTGCGCAGGGCAGTCTCCTCCCAATAAAATCGCGCCACGCCTTATATGGAAAATCGCCCCCGAAGCCCTACAAGAGCTTCGGGGACGATTTTCCACGGCGCGCGATTTGAAACGGCATCGGCTGCGCTTCCGAGCGGAGACGTATGCCACGTCGGGCAAGCAATACCGCCTTTCGCCGAACCGGTATCGTTGTTCTCGTGCCGCCCGCTTTAAATATTTCCGATAACCCGTTCAGACTTCACCGCGCGCGCTTTCAAATCCTTCACCTCCAGCCGGATCAAAGCTCCCACCGGTTCCGTCCCCCGGTAGGTCGCCACCGTGATCCGGCTCGCATTCAGCGGCACCACCACCGGAACGGTGTACTTCAACCCATGCAAGTCCGGGATCGTATTGTCAAACGAATAGTAAATCTCCAGCCCCGGGATCTCCGTGGCCAGCGACACCCGGAGCGTTCCCAGCGAATCCGCCTCCGTGGTCACAATAGCGTTGTACATGCTCCGCGCATGGTTCACGTCCGCCGCGTCCGCACGTCGGAAATGCTTCTCCACGCGTCGGACGAAACCCGGCCAATCCTTAAGCTGACCGTCCGTCCAGAACACCTCCGCCAGCGCCCAGCCCCGCGGCCACGCCATATACTCCGCATGGCGGAACGTCGGCACCGATTCCGCCCACAGGTTGCCCTGCCCGCCGATAATATAGGAAGGATCGATCCCCGCCGGCACCGGGTCCCAGTTGTAGGAATCGGTCAGCCGGCACATCGAATAGGTGTTCGGCTCCACCGTCGGCTCGCCCTGATACAGGTCGATATAGCAATGGTTGTCCGGCGTCATGATGACATGGTGCCCCTGTTCGGCCGCCAAAATGCCCCCCTTCATTCCGCGCCAGCTCATCACCGTCGCCTCCGGCGTCAGGCCGCCCTCGTGGATCTCGTCCCAGCCCACCAGCTTCTTGCCCTTCGCCTTGAGGAGACCCTCCATCTCGTGGATGAACCAGCTCTGCAACGCATTCACATCCTTCAGCCCCTTCTCCCGCATCAGCTTCGTGCACTTCGGGCACTTCGCCCAAAACCCCTTGAAACACTCGTCGCCCCCCACATGGATATACTCGCCCGGAAACATCTCCGCCACCTCCGCGAAGATCTTTTCCATGTACTCCATCGTCTTGGCCCCCCCGATACAGAGCGAATTCTCGTCGATCCCGTAGAACTTGTTGCCCACGTTGACCGCCTCCGGCGCCTGCATGCAGGCCAGCTCCGGATAGGCCGCCAACGCCGCCACCGAGTGGCCCGGCACATCGATCTCCGGCATGATCGTCACATACCGCCGCCGCGCGTATTCCACTACCTCCGCAATGTCCGCCTTAGAATAAAAACCGCCATAAGTAGCCGCCTCACCCGGCCGCTGCGGCTCGCGCCCCCACCAGTCGCCCACGCGCGGGGCGCGCCAGGCCCCCACTTCGGTGAGCCTCGGCAGCGCGTCGATCCGGATGCGCCACCCCTGGTCGTCCGTCAGGTGCCAGTGGAACCGGTTCATCTTGTACTCCGCCATCTCGTCGATAAAACGCTTCACCTCCTCCTTCGTGAACCAGTGACGGCTCACGTCCAGCATCATCCCGCGCCACGCAAACCGTGGCTTGTCCGCGATCTCGACAGCCGGCACCGTCCACGCCACTCCCTCGGCCAACGCCGGGCTTTTGATCTCCTCCGGTAACAGCTGCAACAGCGTCTGCATCCCGTAAAAGATCCCCGCCGGCTCCTGTGCCGTGATTGTCACGCCTTTCGGCGTCACCGAGAGCCGGTAGCCTTCCGCACCCAGCGTCGTGTCGGCCGCCAGCACGAAGACCACGTTGGCCTTTTTCGGCGACGTGACCGTCACGAAAGGCAGGCCGGTGGCCGGGGTCACTTTCTGCCCGAACAGGTCGGCGATTCCGGCCAGCTCCGCGTTGCCCGGCTCGTAAGCTACGGTAAACCGGTTGAACATATAGCTCCCCTGCCCCTCTTTCAGCGACCGGGGTTGCGGGATCAGGCCGAATTTGCCCTGCGATTCGTAAGCGCTGGCCGATGAGCCGCACAACAGCACTGCGGCCAGCAGCAGGGTCAGGAATTTAGGTTTTCTTATCATAATTATGGTTGGTTGGGTTAGTCCGATCGGGTGCGGCGAATGTTCCAGGACGCCGCCGCTTCGGTGCGCCAGGCATAGGAACCGAGGGACATCCCGGCTAATTGGCCGACCGAAGGGTCGAGTTTCCAGATGCTGTGAAGGGATGCGATGCGGGCGTCGGCCTCTTCGTGTTCGCCGCCGCACAAGAATTGCCACGCTCCGTCGTCTTCGTCATGGGTGACGCATCGAATCGGCTCGCTACCGGAGAGGACATGGATACAGGTGAATACGGCGGTGTCTGGAGCATCGGCAAAAGGGTATTCGGCTTGCGGTTTATTTTTTCGGAAGAGTCCCATTACACAAAATATCGTTGTCGATCGTTTATTCCCGGCCCTCCGCGCTGCGGGCCTCGTCGCTTTCGGTCATCTCGGCCAGGGTCAGGGCCCGCGCCCCCTCGAACGGCGAACGGCGGTACGGACAGTCGCACACCTGGCAATGGACACAGTGTTTCTCCCCGCACGAGTCGGAGTGGATCGAGACCAGCACCCGCCCGTCGAACCCCTCCTGCAACGTATGTTTCAGGGCTTCGCAGGCGTCGTGCCCCTGCGAGATATTGTAGTACCACGGCAGGGTCAGGTCGCAGTCCACATAGAGGAAACTTCCGTACCGGATCGCCTTCAGGTTGTGCACGTCGATCCACTCCGGCCTGCGGTTCTCCGACACCAGGCGCACGATCTGCTCCAGCACGTCGCGGTCGGCCTTGTCCATCAGCCCCCCGATGGTCTTGCGCAGGATCTGGACGCCCGTGACCCCGATCAGCGTCCCGAAAAGCAAGGCCAGTGCGCTGTCGATCCACGGTATTTTGGTTACATACAGCAGGATAAGCCCCGCCACCAGCCCGACCGTCGAATAAGTGTCGGACTGCAAGTGCTTGCCGCCTGCCACCAGCGCGATGGAATCGCACTTCCGCCCGACGCGGATACTGTACCATCCCGCAATCCAGTTCGCCAGCCCGGCCACGGCGACCACCACGATACCGATGTCCAGCCGTTCGGGCATCGACGGCGAAAAGAGCCGCCGCACCCCCTCGAACACGATCAGGCCGCCGGCCACGAGGATCATCAGCCCCTCGGCCGAGGCGGAGATCAGCTCCACTTTCCCGTGCCCGAAAGGGTGTCCGGCATCTTTGGGCCGGGCGGCCAGACGGAGGCTGTACAGCGTGATCAACCCCGCGGTCACGTTGACGATGCTCTCCATCGCATCGGTCAGGATACCGACCGAATCGGTAAGAAAGAAGGCGAGGAACTTGCCGCCCATCAGCACCGCCGAGACGGTCACCATCCACACCTGCACCCGCTGTTTTATCTGATCCGGATCTTTCATGTCAGCAAAGATAATGAAACCCGGTAACAATCAATCCGCAGGCCAATCCGGACAGCCCCCTGTAAAAAAAGGTTCCGGCCCGCCGCGCTGACTGGGCGCGGCGGGCCGGAACCGGACTGATATATGAAGATCGGAAGACGACTACAGGTTGTTCTTGACGCTGTCCACGATCTGGCCGTCGAGCAGGTTGATGATCCGGTGCGCATAGGTAGAGTCCCGCTGCGAGTGGGTCACCATGATGATGGTCGTCCCTTCGCGGTTCAGCTCCGACAGCAGGGTCATCACCTCCTGGCCGTTTTTGGTGTCCAGGTTACCGGTCGGTTCGTCGGCCAGGATCAGCTTGGGCTGGGCCACGACCGCGCGGGCGATGGCCACGCGCTGCTGCTGACCCCCCGAGAGCTGCTGAGGAAAGTGGCCCGCACGGTGGCTGATGTTCATCCGGCTCAGGATGTCGTTCACCATCTCCTTGCGCTTCTTGGCCGGAATACGCAGGTAGATCAACGGCAGTTCGACGTTCTCGAAAACGTTCAGTTCGTCGATCAGGTTGAAGCTCTGGAACACGAAGCCGATGTTCCCCTTGCGGTACAGCGTGCGCTCCTTCTCCTTGAGCGAACCCACCTCTTTGTCCAGCAGGTAATATTTGCCTTCCGAGGGGTTGTCCAGCAGGCCCAGGATATTCAGAAGCGTCGATTTGCCGCAGCCGGACGGCCCCATGATGGCGACGAATTCGCTGGGTGCCACCTCCATGCTGATCTTGTTCAGCGCGATGGTCTCGACCTCTTCCGTGCGAAAAAATTTGCTCAGGTCTTCGATGCGGAGCATCGGGTCGGTAGTCAGGATGGTATTTTCCATGATTTGTGATGAATTTGTTTCTTCTTTATGTGGGTTTTCCTTTGTCAGTGCCGAAATCGTGCCACAGACGATAACACACTATGATTCAACCATTATTGAAATTTCGATCTCGCTTGCATTGTCTAATATTTTGACACTGTGCGTCTAATTATTAGACAGTCCCTTATTCCGTTTTCAGCGCGCTCACCGGATTGGCCGTCGCCGCACGCCAGCTTTGGACGGTGACTGTAATCAAGGTAATCAACAGCACCACCAGCAGCGACAGGGCAAACACCCACCAGTAGACCGGAGTCCGGTAAGCGAAGGTCTCCAGCCACTTCGTGACTCCGTACCAGGCCAGCGGAGCCGCTACCACGAAGCAAACCAGCACGAGCCGCACAAAAGACTTGTTGAACATGCCGAGGATCTCGGCAACAGTAGCCCCAAGCACTTTCCTCACGCCGATCTCCTTGCGACGGTACTGGGTCTCGAAGACCACTAACCCGAAGACGCCCACCAGCGAAATAATCACAGCCAACAGCGAAAAAACGGTGATCAGCGAGGTGGTCTTGCGCTCTTTCCGGTACAGGTTGTCGAAAGCGGTATCGTAGAAAGTAAGGTCGACCGGGTAGAGCGGATCGAACCTGGCCAACGTCTTTTTGATGTGGTCGGCCGCAGCGAACGGATTCCCCTTGATCTTGATAAAAGCCACGCTCAGGTCGCCCCACGTGTTTTTGCCGAACTCGTAGAGGCACATCGGGCCGATGTTGTTGCGCAACGAGGCGTAGTTGAAATCCTTCATCACCCCCGCAATCGGCACCATATCGCCGTTATGCCCCTCGACCTGGTCGTCGAGAGTCATCCCGAACCGGTTCATGGCCGTCTGGTTGAAGATAAACACGCCGTCGCGGGTCTGGTCTTCCTCGATAAAGTCGCGGCCCTCCACCACCTTCAGCCCCATGACCCGCACGAAGTTCCACGAGACGGGGAAACACTCGAAATCGATATGCTGCCCCTCCCGCGTATTGCGGCCCCAGCTCATGAAGAAATCCGAAGTCCCCATGGAAGACATGGCGAAAGCTACGTCCTCGATATTCGCATCCGATTTCAACTCGCTGACCAGTGGAATTTTTATCTCCTCTTTGGCCAACTCCCGGTTCAGAACCACAATCGCGATATTCTCCCGGTTTATCCCCGTGTCCATCTTCCACATAAAGCGGTTCTGCAACTGGAGGAACACGGCCGCCACGATCAAGCCCAGCGAAACCACGAACTGGAAGCCGATCAGGGCCGTGCGCAGCTTACGGCCCTTCGGAGACATCCCGAAGCTCCCTTTCAGAACCAAAGCAGGAGCGAAAGAGGTGGTATAGAACGCAGGGTACAGACCCGCCAGCAATCCGACTGCAATCGATACACCCAAAGCCAGTAGGATCACACCCTTGTAGACC
>JAJBVQ010000019.1 GCA_020859745.1 Rikenellaceae bacterium | reverse complement strand
GGCGAGCGCCTGCGTGGGACTTGTCCCGCGCGCGGGGAGGCGCGGGCCACCGCTGGCGCGGGATTCAGGGCGGTTACAGCCGGCAAAAGCATTAGCGGCCTGCCGGGGGAGGGTTCCGTTTTTCGATACCCTCGAAAATTTGCACGCCGTTTGCATAACACAAGGCATTGGAAATGTTCAACTAAAATCCGAAGCCATGAAAGACGAAAAGAAAAAGACAGGATGCTGCTCCTGCGAAAAAGACTTCAAAGAACAAGTGCAGAAAACCGTGGACGAAGTGGAGAACTACACCGCTGAGGACCACAAGAAAAAAGAGGCCGAAGTGGACGCCGCTTTCGCCGAACAACAGAAGAAATAAGTCCTCCCGGACCGCCTGCCGGCCCGCGCTTTTCCTGGAAAAGCGCGGGCTTTTTTTTCCGGGGCGGCGGTATAACCTGTTATAATAATTCGTACCTTTGCCTCGTTCGTTACGGCGAACGACAGACATTCGTGGAAAGATTTGGTCGATTGCAACCACGCGAAAAAATGCTAAAGCACATTCTTCATTTGATTGCGGCTTCCTGCGCTTTTCGTCGGCTTTCCCGGTCTGTCCACACCGATCAATCGAAAACAAAACACACACAGAACCATGGGATACCTGTTCACTTCGGAATCCGTGTCGGAAGGACACCCCGATAAAGTGGCCGACCAGATCTCGGACGCCATCCTCGACGAATTCCTCAAAAACGACCCCGAATCGAAGGTCGCCTGCGAAACCCTCTGCACCACGGGCCTCGTGGTGGTCAGCGGCGAAGTCAAATCCAACGCCTACGTCGATATCCAGAACACCGTGCGCGGCGTGATCGAGCGCATCGGCTACACCAATGCCGACTACATGTTCGAATCCAAGTCGTGCGGCGTACTGTCGGCTATCCACGAGCAGTCGCCCGACATCAACCAGGGTGTCGAGCGCGCCGAGCATGACGAGCAGGGGGCCGGCGACCAGGGGATCATGTTCGGTTACGCCTGCCACGAGACCAAGGAGCTGATGCCCGCGTCGCTGATGCTGTCGCACATCCTGCTGATGGAGCTGGCCGACATCCGGCGCGAGATCCCGCAGAACGGGGGGACAGTGATGGGCTACCTGCGTCCCGACGCGAAGTCGCAGGTGACGGTCGAGTACGGCGACGACCATAAGCCCCGGCGCATCCATACTATCGTTATTTCCACCCAGCACGATCCGGAGGCGACGCAGGAGCGGATCGAGGCCGATGTACGGAATATCCTGATGCCGCGCGTCAAGAAAACGCTCGAAAAGCGGGGCAACCATTTGCTGTTGAGTTTAATAGATGATAATTACATCCTGCATGTGAACCCGACCGGGAAATTCGTGATCGGGGGGCCGCACGGCGACACGGGGCTGACGGGCCGCAAGATCATCGTGGACTCGTACGGCGGCCGGGGGGCGCACGGCGGCGGCGCTTTTTCGGGCAAGGACTCGTCGAAGGTAGACCGCTCGGCGGCCTATGCGGCGCGCCATATCGCCAAAAACATGGTGGCGGCGGGCATTGCGGAGGCGGTGCTTGTGCAGGTGGCCTACGCCATCGGCATCGCGCGACCGGTGAGCGTCTTCGTGGATACCTACGGGACTGCCAAAGTGGCGCTGACCGACGGGGAGATCGCCGCAAAGGTGGCGGAGCTGTTCGACCTGCGCCCGGCCAAGATCGTGGAGCGTTACGGGCTGAAAAATCCGATATTTGCACCGACGGCGGCATACGGCCATTTCGGGCGGGAGCCGTATGTGGAGAATGGCGTCCAGTTCTTCGGCTGGGAGAAGCTGGACGAAGTGGAGCGGCTGAAAGGCGCTTTCGGATTGTAATGTATATGGTTCAGTTAAATTGTTGCGTCGCTCACGGCCCGGAGCCAGCGGAGTCGCATGTGCGCGCAGCGAATGTTGCGACCCTCCGCCCGGGGTGGCTCCGGGTCGGCCACTGACGCGGAAATCCTACCTTGTGCCAATAACCGAACGTTAAAAGCATACCTATGGAAGAACAAATCCGGGAGGCGCTGGCCGTGCTCAAAAGCGGCGGCATTATCCTCTATCCGACCGATACGGTGTGGGGCATCGGGTGCGACGCCACCCGGGCGGAGGCTGTGGCGAAGATTTTCGCCCTCAAGCGGCGCGACGATGCCAAAAGCATGATCGTGCTGCTCGACCGGGCCGAACAGGTGGTGCGGTGGGTGCGCGAGGTGCCGTCTGTGGCCTGGGAGTTGTGGGAAGCCGCCGAAGGGGCCGATCCGCTGACGCTCATCCTGCCTGGCGGGCAGGGGCTGGCGGAGAACCTGCTCCCGGAGGAAAAGACGGTGGCAATCCGGCTGGTGCAGAACGAGTTCTGCAAGCGGTTGATCCACAAGCTGGGGCGTCCGTTGGTGTCGACTTCGGCCAATATCAGCGGCGAACCGACACCTTCGACTTACGGTCAGATCGCTTCCGCTATCCGGGAAGGGGTGGACTGGGTGGCGGATCCGGCGATGGAGGAAGCTTCGGCCACCCACAAGGCGTCGTCGATCATCCAGCTCGACCTGGACGGCGGCTTTACCATTATCCGCCCGTAAAACGGTAGGGTTAACATTTATGTATCCGCGATAGCGGGTCAGGCCGGAGCCACTCGGGGCGTAGGCCTTACATATTAATTCTACGGTTAATCGTCTTCACGGTCCCGGAGCCAGCGCGGGCCAAACCTTTAGGTTGCAGCCCTGCGCCGGGGGAGGCTCCGGGCTGACCGCTGACGCGTAAACTATTCTAACAACCCTACATTAAACAATAACACTCAATGATCACGACTCCCATCCAGCTTCGTTTCAACGACATCGATATCCAGGGGCACATGTACAACGGCCAGTACCAGCATATCTTCGACCTGGGCAAGAACGAGTATTTCGAACGGGTACTCGGTATCGAGCATATGGACGGCGAGCAGACCGTGGTGACCGCCAACTCGACCACCAATTTCTACGTCCCCGTGGGAATGAAAGATAAGATCGTGATCCGCACCGGCATCGAGCGCGTGGGAACCAAAAGTTTCACCGTGTTCCAGCAGATGGTGGACTTGAATACTGATACTGTCAAGGCCGACAGCCGCACCGTGCTGGTCGGCTGGAACGCCGTGACCAAAGAGAGCTTCGCCATTCCGCAGGCATGGCGCGAAAAAATAGAGCGCGAGGAGCGGTTTACGGAATAAATTGCCTAACTTCGCGGTGAAAATTACGGTTTTACCAAACATGATCCCTATGGGTGACGACCCCGGTGAGAATTACTGCTGTATCCTACCTGAACACGCTGCCGTTCATCTACGGCATCGAACAGCGGGTGGCGGTTCCTTCTGCGGCTTCGCAGGCGGAGCGGCGGCTTCCTGCCGGGGAGGGTATTGCTTTATCTTTGCGGGTGCCGTCCATATGCGCCGCCTCGGCGATTGAGGGGCGGACGGACATCGCTTTGGTCCCGGTGGCGGCCATTCCGCTGATTCCGGGTTTTTCAACCGGTTCTGGAACCGGTGTTCCTTCTTTCGGAAATCTCCCGGCTTTTACACCTCAGATTATAACGGATTACTGCATCGGCGCCGAAGGGGCGGTCGATACGGTGGTTCTTTTGTCGGATACGCCGTTGGCCGAGATTCGGCGGGTATACCTCGACTCGCATTCGCGCACTTCGGTGCAGCTGGTGCGTGTGCTGGCGCGCGGGCATTGGCGTATTTCGCCTCGGTGGGTGGATTTCGCGGACTGCGCTTCGACTTTCGCCACCGAAGGGCGGGGTTTGGAGTACGGCGAAGCGATGGTGGCTATCGGCGACAAGGTATTCGCCTTGAAAGCGGCCCATCGGTATGCCTATTGCTATGACCTGGCACAGGAGTGGCATGGCTTTACGGGGGGGCTGCCTTTCGTTTTCGCGGCCTGGGTGGCGTGTACGGAGGCGGGGCTGGAGTATGCGCCGCACTTGAATGAAGCCTTGGCATATGGAGTGGCCCACATTGCGGAGGCCATTACAGGAACGGTAAACCGTTCGCGGGATTTCGACTTCGACGAAGCGTACCGCTATCTGACGCAGTCCATCAAGTTCAACCTGGATGACAGCAAGCGGGCGGCGATGCGCCTGTTTTGGGAAAAGATCATAACGCCCGGCTGACTCGACCCTTACTAATCACAAGGTCGGTTAATCGTTCTTTTATTTTGTATGTACCCGCATGGAACCGTACCTTTTCTGAAGAAAAGGTACCCAAAAGACTTTTAGAGCAGCCTGCCGAGAAACTCAGGCTCCGCAATCACCCGCTTTGGGTCGGGGAAATAGCCCGCTTAGGCTTTGCATGCTTGAACAGCGGGCTATTTCTCCCGGCCCAAAATAAAGGGTAGTTACAGCCATAGCATCCCAACGGGATGCGCTCGGAAGTTTTTCTGGTTCTCTTTGTTCACAAAGAGAACAGTACCCTCCGGCACCATACAAAATAAAAGAACCAGTTAATTCACTTATGAAATATGAGGAGCGAGCGAAATGATAATACTATACCTGAAATCCATCAACAAGATCATCCGCGATCCAGAGCCCAAAGTGTTCGAGGAGCTCGGGTACGACGACCTGTTGTGGATCGACCTGGTGGTTCCCACCGCCAAAGAGCGTAAGCTCGTGGAGAGCTTCCTCGACATCAACCTCCTGACCCGCCAGCAAGCCGAAGAGATCGAGACCTCGTCCCGGTACTCCGAACTCGAAGACTCCATCATCTGCAACACCAGCTTCACCATCCTTAAAGAGGGAGGGTTCGAAGTCGAGACCGTGTCGTTCATCCTCAGCGAAGGGCTGCTCGTTTCCGAGCGGAACACCGACCTGCGGACATTCAGCGAAGCCAGCCGCAAGATACAGATGAACTACCGGTCATACACCACTGGCTACCACGTGCTCATCTCGATACTCGAAGCCCGAATCGACCTCGACGCCGACATGGTCGAGATCATCTCGCGGCAGATCGCCAGCCTCAACGCCGTGAACAACGACGTGGACAAGAGCGTTGACAAGGAAGTCCTGCTGGACATCAACCGCTTGCAGGAGAATACCATGATCCTGCGCGAAAGCATCTTCGACCGCCAGCGGCTCCTCTCCGGCATCCAGCGCAGCGAGCGGTTCCCGAACGACATCTATCCCCGCGTCACCATTATGATCAAAGACGTCGGGTCGCTGCTCAACCACGCCGATTTCAGCTTCGAGCGGCTCGAATTCCTGCAAGACACCTTCATGGGTCTGATCAATATTGAGCAGAACAAGATCATCAAGATGTTTACCATCCTCTCGGTGATCTTCATGCCGCCGACCCTGATCGCCGGCATCTACGGGATGAACTACCGCCTCTCGCCGTTCGACGAATGGTCCTACGGGTTCGAGTTCGCCCTCGGGCTGATGGTGCTGTCTATCGGCCTGACCCTCTATTTCTTCAAACGCAAGAAATGGATGTAGCGGAACGCATGTCGCCCATCCGTTGGTGGATACCTGTTCTCGCGTGTTGGATATTGCTGGGGGTAACCTGGTCGTTATTTATCGAAGTCGGTTCCCGGTTATGCATCTTGACTGCAGGAATGGCCGTTTTGATACTGTTTTTTCAGATCGGAATGGTCGTTCATGCTTTTGTGAAACGCCGTAGGCGTGCCGGATGGTGGAATATCGGCGGCGTCGTTTGTTCATTGGTCGGTATCCTTGTCTTCTTATATGCGAGTCTTATCGGTCTTTTCCTGGCCGCGATGGAACCCGATACCGATCCCTTCGGGCGCGAACATCCCATTCCCGATACGCTAATGTGCGGGAAGCCGGTTCCCTACGGCGCATGCGACACTATTCCAGTCGATAGTTCCGCTGCCGCCGCTCTGGTCGTTTACGCCGATTTTCAAGGCGGTATGTACCGATACGACTTTTATGCTTCCGATCTGCCGTCCGGGACTCTATGGCTGCGATGTTTCGAAGCGACGGAAAACATACCCTTGTCGCCCGGTCGGATTGAGCGGCGAACCATGATCCGTATACCGGCCCATACCGGATTCCGGCGATTGTGCCACCGGAGCCCATTTACCGTTTACGAAGGTGTTTGGGGAGAATATTATGCCGTGCGGGTGGAGGTGTGGTTCAGGCCCGATGGCGGGGACAAGGAGTGCCGGTTGATCGGAAAGGTATATAAAATGGACGGGTGGATGCGGTGATCCACCCGTCTGTATACGGAAGTTTTGGTTAGAACTCTTCTCCGTCCGGATCCTGCGGCATTCCGTCGCGGAACTTCATCGAAGCGTGCGTCCCGTCGCAGAACGGCTTGTTCGACGACTGCCCGCAGCGGCATAGCGTCACCCGGTTCCGCACCTGGTATGTATAGCCGTTCGCGTCCATTACCGGTATCCCGCCCCGGACCCAGATCCCCGCGCTGCAACCGATCGCCGGGTCTTCCAAGATGTCTACCTCCGGTTTGGTTTCCAGCTCGTACGGCTTGCCGCTCTCCTTGTCCCACGCCTTCAGCCGCCCGGCAGGGCAGTGGTTTGCCTCGTAGATGGCCACCTCGCGCGCTCTCGGATTGTCCGACGCCTCCGTCAGGTTCCACACCCGGCCGTACGCGTCGCAGAACCGCGCGAAAGCGCAGTATTTCTCGTTGTCGGTCAGGTCCATCATCGGGCCTTCGATCGTTTCGGCATCCTCCAGCAAGGGGCGATGCGGGGCCGTCAGGGAGGGGTCCCAGTCCGTGGCATGCGCGTGGCTGCCGTCGCAGTAGGGCTTGTTTTTCGAATGTCCGCAGCGGCACAACGCCACCGGTTCCTCGCCCGTTTCGTACGGGTGGGTCGAGGCTTTGTAAGTCCATGAGTTGCCTTCCGCGTTGGGCATGATGAATAGCTGCCGGATGGGCACTTTTCCCCACACGAGGTAGGGGCCGTCGGCGGTAATGTCGATGTGCAGGCCGGCGTCGGCTTTCGGCGTCCCGGGTTCGTAGTCGGGTGATTTTTTATCCATGATAGTCGTTTATTGGTAGGTTTTATTGTTCTGTACTCGCACCGTACAGCCGCTTAGTGTTTTTTGCGGCGAACGAAGCGAGCCGTGCGGGCCGAACGCCTCCCCCCCTCGGGAGGGACACGTTGCGTCCTTTGATGGCTGTAACTACCTTAGCATCCCGGGCGTCCGGCCCGAATAGAAAATTAACCGTACAGTTAAACCGCACGTTTTGTTCGTCCCGCAGCCTGCGGAGGCGAAAACGAGCATAGCGAATTTTTCAGCCCTCCGCCCGGGGTGGTTCCGGGCTGCCCGCTGGCGCGGAAACTTAAATATTAACCGTACGATTTTGTGACGTGATCTTCCTATGTCAGCCCGGAGCCTCCCCCGGCGCAGGGCTGCAACCTAAAGGTTTGGCCCGCGCAGGCTCCGAACCGAATTATTAACCCTACGAAAAAAAATGCAATTTCCGTGCCGGAAAAGGGCGGCGGCTGTTCCCCGGAACTTTCGTTCCGCGAAACAGCCGCCGCTGTAAAAAAGTCAGGGCTCAGCGTTTCCGCTGAGCCCTGACGCACTATTTAACCGTTTTGATAATTTCGGCGAAAGCCGTCGGGTGGTTCATCGCCAGGTCGGCCAGCACCTTGCGGTTCAGGGCGATCCCTTTGGCGTTGACCTTGCCCATGAATTCGGAATAGGTCATCCCGTTGGCGCGGACGGCAGCGTTGATACGCTGGATCCACAGGCCGCGGAAATTGCGTTTTTTGTTCTTGCGGTCACGGTAGGCGTAGGTCAGCCCTTTTTCCACCGTGTTTTTGGCAACGGTCCATACGTTTGAGCGCGAGCCGAAGTTGCCTTTGGCGAGCTTGAGGACCTTTTTGCGGCGAGCCCGGCTGGCTACCGCATTTACACTTCTTGGCATAGTAATGCGTTTTTCGAACGGCCGGCGGTCATTTTACCGACTCTTGACAAAGCGAAAGCCTCGCCGGGCGCGATCTTGGTTAAAAATAAAGTAGTCGCCCGCTTTTTAGCGGCTGTGGGCGGAAGCCGTACAAACAAAAGGCGCAGACGCTATTTGACCAGCATCAGCTTGACAGCCGGCGTGTCGGTAGCGCTCATGGTCCCGGTGTGGATCAGGTTGCGTTTCTGTTTGGTCGTTTTTTTGGTGAGGATGTGGTTTTTGAAAGCGTGCTTCCTCTTCACTTTGCCGGTGCCGGTCAGCGTAAATCGCTTTTTGGCGGCAGCGACGGTTTTCATTTTCGGCATGGTCGAAATTATTTAAGGTTGGTTAATAGTGTGCTTGTTATTTCTTGGGTTTGGGCGCCAGCATGATGCTCATGCGTTTCCCTTCGAGTTTGGGCATCTGTTCCACTTTGGCCCACTCTTCGAGGTCCTGCGTGAAACGCAGCAGGAGGATCTCCCCCTGGTCCTTGAAGACGATCTGGCGTCCGCGGAAGAAGACATATGCCTTCACCTTGGCTCCCTCCTTGAGGAAGTTTTCGGCGTGCTTGAGCTTGAAATTATAGTCATGGTCATCCGTCTGCGGCCCGAAGCGGATCTCCTTGACCACAACCTTGATGGCCTTGGCCTTGATCTCCTTGGCTTTTTTCTTCTGCTGGTACAGGAACTTCTGGTAGTCGATGATGCGGCATACCGGCGGTTCGGCCTTGGGCGAGATTTCGACCAGGTCGAGCTCCTGTTCCTGCGCCATGCGCAGCGCCTCGGCCAGCGTGTAGACGTCGGGCCGTTCGATGTTGTCGCCCACAAGCCTTACTTGCGGCGCCGTGATCTCCCGGTTGATTTTGTGCGGGTTCTCTTTCTGCACGCGTCCCCGGTAGGGGGCACGCGGCGATCTGGGTCTTGGTGGCAGTGCTATAGTTTTGTCCTCCTTAGTATAGTTAAATTCCAGTGCGGCGGCTGCAAATTGCGTGCCGTCAGATGTTGTCCGCGATGGGCCGGATCTCCTCCGCCACCTTGTCCGCCACCATTTTGGTGAACTCCGGCAACGTCATGGCTCCCCGGTCTTTCCCCTCGCCCTGCATGCGCACGGTCACGGTCTCGCCCGCCTGTTCCGCCTCCCCGACAATGAGCAGGATCGGCGTGCGGGCCAGCTCGTTGTCGCGGATCTTGCGGCCGATCTTCTCGTTGCGGTCGTCGACGCGGGTGCGAATATCGCAATTATTCAGCAATTTAGCAACTTTTTTCGCGTAGTCGTTGTACTTTTCGCTGATCGGCAGCACCACGGCCTGTTCCGGGGTGAGCCACAGCGGGAACTTGCCGCCGGTGTGCTCCAGCAGCACGGCCACGAAACGCTCCATTGAGCCGAACGGCGCGCGGTGGATCATGATCGGCCGGTGCTCCTTGTCGTCCGAGCCTTTGTAGGTCAGGTCGAAGCGCTCCGGCAGGTTGTAGTCCACCTGGATCGTCCCCAGCTGCCACTTGCGCCCCAGCGCGTCCTTGACCATGAAGTCCAGCTTCGGCCCGTAGAAAGCCGCCTCGCCGGTCTCCACCGTCGTGGAGAGCCCCTTTTCGGCCGCCGCCTCGATGATCGCCGTCTCGGCTTTGTGCCAGTTCTCGTCCGTGCCGATGTACTTCTCCTTGTTCTCCGGATCGCGCAGCGAAACCTGTGCCGTGAACTCCTTAAAGTCCAGCGTCTTGAAGATGTAGAGAACGATGTCGATCACCTTTTTGAACTCCTCTTTGAGCTGGTCCGGGCGGCAGAAGAGGTGCGCGTCGTCCTGGGTAAACCCGCGCACACGGGTCAGGCCGTGCAGCTCCCCGCTCATCTCGTAGCGGTACACCGTTCCGAACTCCGCCAGCCGCACAGGAAGATCCTTATAAGATCTCGGCTTGGAGCGGTAGATTTCGCAGTGGTGCGGGCAGTTCATCGGCTTGAGCAGGAACTCCTCGTTCTCGTCCGGCGTGTGGATCGGCTGGAAAGAGTCCTTCCCGTACTTGGCATAGTGTCCCGAAGTGACGTAGAGGTCTTTCATCCCGATATGCGGGGTGATTACCTGCTCGTACCCGTACTGTTTCTGCACCCCCTTGAGGAAATTCTCCAGCCGTTCGCGCAGCGCCGCCCCTTTGGGCAGCCACAGCGGCAAGCCCTGTCCCACCCGCGGGCTGAAGGTAAACAATTCGAGCTCTTTCCCCAGCTTCCGGTGGTCGCGCTTCTTGGCCTCTTCGATCAGTGCCAGGTATTCGTCCAGCATCGACTTTTTCGGGAAGGTGATCCCGTAGATGCGGGTCAGCATCTTCCGCTTTTCGTCGCCGCGCCAGTAGGCCCCGGCCACCGAGGTCAGCTTTACGGCCTTAATCGGCGCCGTCGTGGCCAGGTGCGGCCCGCGGCACAGGTCGGTGTAGGAACCGTTGGTATAGAAAGTGATCGTCCCGTCGGTCAGGTCGCCGATCAGCTCGCATTTGTATTCATCCCCTTTTTTCGTGTAGGTCTCCATCGCTTCGGCTTTGGAAACTTCGCGGCGGTCGAAATGCTGTTTCTCCCGCGCCAGTTCCAGCATCTTCTGTTCGATCTTGGCCAAATCCCCTTCGGTGATCGGAGTGGGGGAGTCCCCGTCGTAGTAAAAACCGGTCTCGCTGGCCGGCCCGCTGCCGCACTTGAGGCCCGGGTAGCGTTGTTCCAGCG
>JAJBVQ010000060.1 GCA_020859745.1 Rikenellaceae bacterium | reverse complement strand
CTCCCCTCTCACCTGGTTTTAGTCCTCGCAGGCATGCAACCGCTCCTCGAGGATACGCTCGTAAGCCCTGAGCGGGACATTGACCACCACCGTCACCCGTGACGGCACGATCGTGGCCTGCATCCCCTCCGGCATGTTATCGACCCGCACCGGCAGCTCCAGCGTATGCTGGGTGAACGGCACCACCTCCGCCCGGTAGTCCACCTGTTTGTCCGAGAGTAGCACCCCGTACCGCTGTTCCAGGTCGATCCGCCCCGCCACGGAGGCTTTCAGGTCTTTGTATTTCCGCCGCCGCGTGAAGACCGCCTCCATCGAATCCAGCACCACCCGCGGCCCCCGCACAGCCACCGAGTCCGGGTCGAAAACGATCCCGTCCACCAACATATACTGCCGCGCCGTGCCCAGCTCGATGCGGCTGCGCACCGGCATCCGCCGGATCTCGACCGGCGACACGCCGATGGTCAGCGCCGTGTCCAGTATCTCATGGATGCGCAAGTCCTTGACCGCCGCGGCCAGCGCCCCCGTCAGCGAACTCTTGTCCACGCGGAACACCCGATCCTGCCCGCGCACCGGCACCAGCGTCAGCTGCGACATCGGGATCACCGCCCGATCCACCATCTTCAGCTTGTACGCCATCAGTTTGCCGCCGATCCCCTCGACGCGGCAGTTCACCTCGCCCAACGGCTGCTCGATCCAGAGCTTCGACGAGAAGTCGTTCCGCACCTCGATTGGCACCACGACCTCCGTGGTGTACCGCCCGCCCAGCTTATCGCCGTACCACAGCAGCGCCGCGATCAGCAGGAACACCCAGAACGATGGTTTTATGTAATGGGATATTTTTTCGCGTTTCATCTCAAAAACAAAGATAAACAAAAACGCGGCCCGTTAAACCATTCGCTTCCCTGAGGAGCGCCCCCTCTCCCCCTTCCGTATCCCCGTCACTCCCGTACGCAGCGAACGGAAAAGCCGTAAGCCCGGTAATAGCCGTTGTCCGTAAAGCTGTAAATATTGATATACACATTGTTATAATAGAGGTAAAAAGCCATTGCTCCTTTGGTCGCAGAAGTCCAGTTCGAACCGTTATTGCCATTGAAGAACTCCCCCGATGAAGAGTAGCGTTCGCCCGTCACCGGATACCACGCCGTACCTCCGTAACAAACCGAGCGGTTCCACAGACGTCCTTTTACGCTCTGCTCACCGTCCCGATACGGACCATTGCCCGCTGTAAACGCGCTCCATGGATTACAGCCACTCGCCTCGTCGCCGCTCAGAGGCACCCGCCAGCCGCTTGACGCGCAAGTGTGGCCTGTTTTGTTGGCTGTAATTACCCTATTCGGGCTGCCGCCTGAGGGCGAGCACCGAAGGCGCTGGCGGCGGCCGGCATTTCTAACGAGTCGCGCTTTTAGCTCACCGCCTTATCGCAGCGATCCGCCAACCGCTGAAGCAGATAAATTACCCACTTTCGCATCGTGTGGCCGCCCCGGCCCCCCTCCGGGCGGCCAAGCGGTTCTGACGAACCGCGCAAAACATTTATGCTATTCCGCTCTCTCGTCTTCGGGCGCCCCTGCCCCCTTGAATCCTTAAGAACACCAGCAAAAGACCCAACGGGTCCGCCCGGCCATTCTGACGGAACGCGCTATTCACTCTCTCGGGTTCGGGCTGCCGCCAGGGGGCGAGCGCCGAAGGCGCTGGCGGCGGCCCGGCGATCCTCACGGATCGCGCTATCCGCTCACAGCCTTATGCGGCTCGAAGCTCGCGCTTCTCGCCGCACCCCAACCTCAGATAAAAAGCCGGAACCCAAACAAGCTGCAAACAAAAAAGCGGCTGCCGTCCAAGAGGACGGCAGCCGCTCGAAAACCTTATCGCTCGGGAAGCTACTTCACCTCGTGCGACAGCTGCGACGGACTCACCCGCACATACCTGTCCGCCCCCGGAGCCTTCACGAAGAACGTGATCTCGTTCCAGTCGTTCGGCCAGCCATGCTTAACCATATTGTTGAACACCAGCTTGAACGGATGCTTGCCCGCCGCCATGGCACGGGTCGTCTTGTGGCGCTGGAACCGGCTCGCCGCCTCCTGCCCGTTCTTCACCAGCAACTCGCCGTCGATCCACAGTTCATCCATATCCGTCGTAAAGCCGTACACACCGTCTTCCGGAAGCTCCACGAAACCCTCGTACACCGCCAGCGAATTGGCCTCCACCGGCGAGTCCGGCGCATTCCCGCGCCTGAAATAGCGCACCACCGTGTCCGGGCCGAACACCGCACCCGCCACCTGCTCGTCCGTCACGAAAAGGCCCGGAGCCACGCGCATCACCACGCCCGAATCCGCCCGGGCGACCTCCGTCGCAGGCTTCGGCGTTTGCTTTTCGACCCGGATCGTCCGCACCCGGCTCATCTTACCCTGCGGCAGCAGCGTGGCGATACGGATCGTCACCGGCTTGTCGCCCCCGATCATCAGCGTATCGGCATACACCGCCGATTTGGCAGTCGGCTCGGAGCCGTCCAGCGTGTAGACCATCGGCAGGTTGCGCGTATTGTTGAACGGCACCGCCACCGAGTCGCCCGTGAACGCCACCACGTCCACCAGCGTCCCCTCCGGCATCGGGATATGGTAAGTGATGCCGTGGTAATCCAGCCGCACCTGCGCATTGACCACGCGCCGCTGGAAATCATCCCAGTCCTTGCGGGTGTTCGGCGACCAGTCCAGTTCGGCCAGCGCCAGCATGCGCGGATAGTACATATATTCGCGATGCTCGTCCGAGAGGATATACTCCGACCACAGGTTGCCCTGCACCCCGATGATATATTTGCCGATCTCGGCCGGCATCGTGTCCGGCACCGGATTGTAGCCGTACACCTTCTCCAGCGTCGAATAGCCGCCGATCGAAGCCGGCTCCACCTCCGCCGCCCCTTGCAGGTGGTCAAAGTAGAAACCCGCGCTGTTCGGCGTCATGATCACGTCATGCTGCTGTTTGGCCGCCGCGATGCCGCCCGCCTCGCCGCGCCAGCTCATCACCGTGGCCGACGGGGCCAGCCCGCCTTCCAGGATCTCGTCCCAGCCGATGATCTTCCGGCCGTTCGCATTGGCGAACTTCTCCATCCGCGTGATCGTGTAGCTCTGCAACATCTCCTCGGCGGAGTGCCGTTTGCCGTCCGCGCCCGGTTTGGCCGCCAGTTTGTCCAGCCCCAGCGCCTTGATCCGCGCCTGGCAGTCCGGACAGCTCTTCCAGCGCACCTTCGGGCACTCGTCGCCCCCGATATGGACATACTCGCTCGGGAAGAGTTCGAACACCTCGGTCAGCACATTCTCCAGGAACCTGAAAGTCGTGTCCTTGCCCGGGCAGAAGACATCGTCCTCCACGCCCCAGACGATACGCGGCTGGTCGAACGGGCCGCCCGTGCAGGACAGCTCCGGATGCGACACCAGCGCCGCCTTGGCATGGCCCGGCATCTCGATCTCCGGGATCACCTCGATAAACCGCTCCTGCGCGTAGGCCACCACCTCTTTGATCTCCTCCTGCGTGTAGAACCCGCCGTACTTCGAGCCGTCGCCCTCGATACGCCACGAGCCTTTTTCCGTCAGCTCCGGATACCTTTTGATTTCGATGGTCCACAGCTGGTCTTCGGTCAGGTGCCAATGGAACTTGTTGAGCTTGAACATCGCCATCACCTCCAGCTGCTTTTTGATGAAATCCACTCCTGCAAAGTGGCGCGCCGGATCGAAATGGACACCCCTGTACCCGAAGCGCGGCTCGTCTTTGATCGTCACCGCCGGCACCGTCCATTCGACGCCCCTGACCTTGGCCGGGCTTTCGACCTCGGCCGGAAGCAGCTGCAAAAGGGTCTGCATCCCGTAGAACGCCCCCGCCGGTGCCGCAGCCGTTATGGTCACCCCCTTCGGCGTAGAGATAAAGGTATATCCCTCCGCATTGGCGATGGTAGTGTCCCGCACGAAATAGATATAGTTATCCGACGGCGCAGCCTGCACCAGTTTCAGGTCGAAGCCCGTGGAGCCTTTGACCTTCGCGGCGAGGTATGCCGTCGCCGGGGCGAAGTCCGGCTCGTCGCAGGCGATGGCCGTCTTGCCGTCCAGTGTGAAAACTCCCTCGTTGCGGGTCATTTCCGCCGGAACCGGGATGATATTGATCCCCTCGTTCCAGCTTTTGGTTTCGGGTGCCGAGCACGACACGACGCCCAGCGCGAAGAGCGCGCAGGCCCCGGCAGCGATACCCGACAGGCGAATTTGTTTTTTCATAGGTATGATGGTATTATTTGGGTTAATCTGATTCCTCCTTATCCGACACAGGCGGTGCACACAGCATCGCCCGTATCCCTTTCCGAAATATTTCTGCGAATGATTTACCAAACCACCCGCATGCATGAAGTGCTCCGCGCCGACAGCCGCCCTCCGTCCGCCACACTGCAATGGCAACTTCTACCTTAAAAGGCCTGCGATCGATAGCCGGAACTACTCCTTTTACTGTGGCGCCCGCGGCAATTCTACTTGTTTTACTTACGCAAAACAAGTAGAATTGCCCTTTAAGCGGGCGGGCGCCTTTACGAGGGAGGGTACTGCCATTACGCCGGGCAGGCGGTGCGTGCCGCACTCCCAGTTAGTTATAAGCACCCCTTAAGGCCTGCCGGAGGCGGCTGTAACTTACAAAAATAATCGATTGGTAGAAAATTACGCCCGAAGCTACCACGCGAACAGCGGAAAATCCGCCATCATCGCATTCACCTCGCCCCGCACAGCGTCGATCACCGACTGATCCTCCGGCGCGTTCAGCACCCGGTCGATCAACTCCACGATCACCGGCATATGCTCCTCCTTCAAACCCCGCGTCGTGATCGCCGGCGTCCCCACCCGGATCCCGGAAGTCAGGAATGGCGAGCGGCTGTCGAACGGCACCATGTTCTTATTGGTCGTAATGTCCGCCGCCACCAAAGCCCGCTCCGCCAGCTTGCCCGTCAGCTCCGGAAATTTGGAACGCAGGTCGATCAGCATCAGGTGGTTGTCCGTCCCCCCCGAAATGATCTTATAGCCCTTGTCCACGAAAGCCTTCGCCATCGCCTGCGCATTCTTGATCACCTGCGACTGGTATTCCTTATACGAAGGGTGTAAGGCCTCGCCGAACGCCACCGCTTTTGCTGCAATAACATGTTCCAGCGGCCCCCCCTGCACACCGGGGAATACGGCGGAATTGAGCATCGCCGACATCTTCTTGGTCTCACCCTTCGGCGTCTTGACGCCCCACCAGTTTTCGAAATCATTGCCCACCAGAATGATCCCCCCGCGCGGCCCGCGCAGCGTCTTGTGCGTCGTCGAGGTCACGATATGCGCATACTTGACCGGATTTTCCAGCAGCCCCGCGGCCACCAGCCCCGCCGTGTGGGCCATATCCACCCACAGTACCGCCCCCACCTTGTCCGCGATCTCGCGCATCCGCTTATAGTCCCACTCACGACTGTATGCCGAAGCCCCGCCGATAATCATCCGCGGCTTGTGTTCCAGCGCCAGCGCCTCCATCTTGTCGTAGTCGATGGTCCCCGTCGCCTCATCCACCTGGTACCCCACCGGGTTGTAAAGAATGCCTGAGAAATTGACCGGCGAGCCGTGCGTCAGGTGTCCCCCGTGCGCCAGGTCCAGCCCCATAAAGGTATCCCCCGGCCGCAGAACCGAAAGGAACACCGCCATATTGGCCTGCGCCCCCGAGTGCGGCTGTACGTTGGCGTACTCGGCCCCGTAAAGTTCGCACACCCGGTCGATGGCCAGCTGTTCCACCCGGTCGATCACCTGGCATCCCCCGTAATAGCGGGCGTTCGGATACCCCTCCGCATACTTGTTGGTCAGTACGGAGCCCATGGCCTCCATCACCTCTTCGCTGACGAAGTTCTCGGAAGCGATCAGTTCGATGCCGTGCATCTGGCGGGCGCGTTCCTGCCCGATAAGGTCGAAAATGGCTGTGTCGCGGTTCATTTTCTCTTGAGTATTATAAAGTTATGTATTCAGGTTCAGCAAATCACCGCGTAAAGGTAGGCAAAATTTCAGACCCCCGCCAACGGGCCGTCCCATATCCGGGAAAAATATTATCTTTGCCTTAAATAATACAACCAACACACAGCAAAGCATGAAACTTCTCGAAGGAAAAGTCGCAGTCATCACCGGTGCGGCGCGCGGGATCGGCAAAGCCATCGCCCTGAAATTCGCGCAGGAAGGCGCCGACATCGCTTTCACCGACCTGAACGAGGACGACAACTTCCGGTATACGGAAAAAGAGATCGCCGCCCTGGGCGTCAGGGCCAAGGGATATGCCTCCAACGCCGCCGACTTCACGCAGGCCGGGGAGACGATCGACAAGATCGTCAAGGATTTCGGCAAGGTGGACATCCTGGTGAATAACGCCGGGATCACGCGGGACGGGCTCCTGATGCGCATGACCGAGCAGCAGTGGGACATGGTCATCAACGTCAACCTCAAGTCGGCGTTCAACCTGACCAAAGCGGTGATTCCGTATATGATGAAGCAGCGTTCGGGAGCCATCGTCAATATGAGTTCCGTGGTGGGCGTGAGCGGGAATGCCGGGCAGGCCAACTATTCGGCATCGAAAGCCGGGATGATCGGGCTGACCAAGTCTACCGCCAAGGAGCTGGGATCGCGGGGCATCCGTTGCAACGCCATCGCGCCGGGCTTCATCATTACCGATATGACCGGGGCGCTGCCGGAAGACGTGCGCAAGGACTGGGAAGCCAAGATCCCGCTCAAGCGCGGCGGCACGCCGGAAGATGTGGCCAACGTCTGCACCTTCCTCGCTTCGGATCTGGCAGGGTATGTCACCGGACAGGTGGTGCACTGCTGCGGCGGGATGAATATGTAATTCCCTTCGTTGCTTCGGCAACCGGCTACAAGGCTCCTTCCCGGTCACGGGGAGGAGCCTTTTTTCGACCCCTGCCCGGCGGGTTGGCGGGTGCCGCGAAGCGGCGACGGAGAGGGGCGGCACCTGTGGCAAAGCTTCACGCCGGAAAACAGCCCGTGGGAAAGCTCCTCCGACGGTAACGATCCGCTGTCAGGCCGCCGTTTCGGCGCCACGCTGCCCGTCCCGGCCTGGTACCCTGCCGATGGAAATCGCAATTACGCCGACGGCAGGTTACGCAACGCCAGCGTCGAGATCACCCATTGGACAACCACCCTCAGCGGCAATCCCGCACTGGATTTAGTCAGTAATCCCAGAGCCGTCACACTCGGTACCGGCCTGCGCACCTACGCTCTTCCCGTCCGCTGCGTACGGGAGTGACGGGGATACGGAAGGGGGAGACGAAAAAGAGCGGCGAGCGTAAAACTTCAAGTACCCCAAATCAGTCCGGAGCCGGCGGTGCCGCGCGCTCCGAACCGACCGCTGACACGCAGGCGTGGCCTGTTTTGCCGGCTGTGACTACCCGATGCGGCCCAACAGTGCCGTTGGGCACTCCGAATGGGCTGTAACTATCCTGTTCGGGCCGCCCTGCCCCCCGTGGGCACCCGCCGCTATCGCGCGGACTTTTCTCGCTGGCCGGCGACCTAAAGGTCGCGCAGCCCGAACCGACGCCGCAGCCGAGTTGCCATTAGGCTCGCCTAAATGGCCGAGGCGCAAGGAGGAAGCCGGAACGGCAACCCACCCCTGGCGAAGGGCTGCAATAGGGTAATTACAGCCTCACCGGCGTGCCAGCGGTGCCGCGGGCCTGGCGACCCTGGCGAGTCGCACTAATCGCTTTTTATGGTTCAGCCTTCGCGCTCCGGAAGTGTCCGCTCTTTTGGCGACCGCAAGGTCGCGTGTCCCAGAGCCATCCCCGGCGAAGGGGCACAACCCTCGGCAAGCTCGGGCACCCCTCCGCTGGCTCCGGGACGAAAATCATTCCCGCGTCAGCGGGCAAGGCCGAAGCTATTCGCTCTCTCGGGTTCGGCCTCGCGCCCCTCCCCCCGGCAGCTTTGCAACCAGCGCACAAGGCCCGGCGACTCTAAAGAGTCGCGCTTTTCGCTCATCGTCTTACCGCGGCTTCGGCCCTGCGCCCATCCACCGAAGCGGCTATGCCGCTGGGCGCTGGCGCCGCCATAGGCATGGGAACCCAGCTTTTCGCTCTCCCGGCTTCGGTGCGCCCCGTGAGAGCGGCGCGCCGCCGTTGACACAGAGACCTTACCCACTCACCACGCTTGGCGGCTTAGTTAGAACCAAAGCCAAGCGGTGTAACGCGAACGAGTTCACATCGGGCCGCCACCAAACAAACCAAAGGCCGTTTCGCCCAAAGGGGAAACGGCCCAAAATCCGAATCAAGATCAAGCACTAAAATTTATCGTCCATAATCTCGAAAAACGCCTGCGGATGGTCGCAGATCGGGCACTTGGCCGGTGCCTCCTTGCCCTTGTGCACATAGCCGCACACCAGGCCCGCCACGGCTGGTCCTCGTCCTTTTTGAACATCTCGCCCGCGTTCAGCGTATCCAGCAGCCGCTGGTAACGCGCCTCGTGATCCTTTTCCACCGCCGCGATCAGGCGGAACTTCACCGCGATATGCGGGAAACCCTCCTCCTCGGCGATCCGGGCGAACTCCGGATACATCACATGGCCCTCGTCATGCTCGCCCTGCACCCCCTCCATCAGGTTCTCCGCCGTCGTGCCGATCTTGCCCGCCGGGTAAGCCGCCGTAATCTCCAGCATGCCCCCTTCGAGGAAACTGAAAAAGACCTTGCCGTGATACTGTTCGTTGTGAGCCGTTTCGTCGAAGAAATTCGCGATCACCTCGTAGCCCTCCTTGCGGGCCACCTTCGCGAAGATCGTATAGCGTTCCCAGGCCTGCGATTCGCCGGCGAAAGCCTTCAGCAGATTCTGTTCGGTACGCGTTCCGCGTACGCTTTTCTTTTCCATAACATCGAAATTTAAAGGTTTGGTAAACAGGGATTGTTTGTGCCGTAACAGTGCAAAAAACATACCATGTCTGAACGCTCCGGATTCTATTTCTGGCAGTCGTTGGCTGTTTTACCGGCCTGCCGACCGAGCTATAACCTACCTATATAGTGCATCGCAGAACGCCTCACTTTGGCGGGATAACGCAAAGACCTTTTTCGACCCCTGCCCGTCGGGATGGCGGGTGCCGCGAAGCGGCGACGGGAAGTTGAGTCCGTGGCGTGATTTTACAGTCACCAATGGCCCGTGGCAAGGTCCCGTCACGGGCAACAATCCACTCACCGGACGGCACTTCGCCGGAGTGGCCCTGGGGCACATCGTCTGGCAGCCCGCCTCAGGGATACGCCACTATATCGGCGGCGTTTTGATCGACTGCGGTACCGGCAGCGGCGACTGGACCACGGCCCTGTCGGAGTCGAACGCCGCTTATTTTTATATCACTTATGGCGGTGTCCATCCGTATGTCTGGAACGCCCGGGCTCACTGTCTTCCCGTTCGCTGCGTACGGGAGTGACGGGGATACGGAAGGGGGAGACGAAAACAACAGCCTCAAGAGCGTAGGGTTACAATTCGGGCCGGCCGCCCAGTGCGCGTGCTCGCGCCGAGCGTGAGGCTGTAATTACCCTAAGGTTGCGGGCCTCCCGTGGGGAGGCGTCCGGCCCGCCCGCTGACGCGGGAACGCAACTATTCGTTTCCTTGTTTCGGATAGATGCTCTCCCGACTTCGGCCTGCGCGCTCCAGGGGTGGCGGCCCCGTTGGGGCTTTTGTGAGGGTTTGCATGGCACCAATGGGCGCCAGCGCGCAAGGCCGGCGACTCTAAAGAGTCGCGCTTTTCGCTCTCAGGTGTTCGGGCCGCCCACGCCCCCCCCGGAGCGGGCCGCCATTGACATGGAACCCGGGTTTTCGTTCTTTCGGATTCGGCCTGCGTGCCTGCCAACATGCCGTCGAAGCCGTAGCTAACCGATTCGGCCCGCGGCCCATCCCCGCGGACGGCTTCCACCGTCCGGGCAGCAGGGCCGCCGTTATCACGGGAACCCTCCCGCCGCGCTAACGCGTAACGGCTACCCGACGACTCGCACGAGTCGCGCTATTCGCTCTTTTGGGTTCGGCCTCGCGCCGCCCCCCCGGCAGCTTCGCTGCCCGGCGCTGAGGCCGCCGCTGACGCGCAGCCATTGCCTGTCTTGTTAGCTGTAACTATCCTAAAGCTCCAGCGCGTCAAGACGCCGTTCCTGACAGATCGCGCTACACGCTCACTGGCCTACCGTGGCTTCGGGCTCACGCCCTTCGCCGCCGAGACAAACCTTAAGGAAGCCCCGCAACCGCCGGAAACTGTAAAAAGGAATGCGCGCCATTCACAAACGAACCAAGCTACATGCCCGCAGCCCCATTTCTACAAAACGGCGAACCGTCCGAATCAAACCGCCGCTGCCTGAAGCTAATGCTTCACGCCGCCTCACGCCGCAAAACCGCCGGATATCGCCCGAAAAACCTTACCTTAGCACCCGTAATGGGAAAGCTCTACCTGATACCGACCCCGATGGGCGAGACCGCCTCGTGGGACACCGCCCTGCCCGCCGGCAACCGGGCCGCGATCGACAGCATAGAATATTTCGTCGTCGAGAATGCACGCACCGCCCGTCGGTTCCTGGCCCGCAGCGGCATAGGCCGCACCATCGA
Organism: Rikenellaceae bacterium; assembly: GCA_020859745.1. Lineage (GTDB taxonomy): Bacteria > Bacteroidota > Bacteroidia > Bacteroidales > Rikenellaceae > Rikenella. Next base: position 26 of record JAJBVQ010000060.1, on the reverse strand, counting down.
CGCACGCTCATTGGCCGGAGTGAACG
>JAJBVQ010000195.1 GCA_020859745.1 Rikenellaceae bacterium | reverse complement strand
GCCGATAAATGCTTGGAGGCACCGCACCTGATAGCCGCCGGAGCGGTAGCTGCTGCGCTCCGGCTCGAGTAGCGTGGCATTGAATATCAACCTGTGGCCATTGGTGCCGACTGCCGTACGGCTCCAGGACGAATCCTCGTTGCCGACGTCGTTCAGCGCGCCCGTCGTGTTGTTGCGGTTGCCCGGGGCGGCCGGACTACGCCGGCATAGCAGCCTCTCGAAGTTGCATCCGGTCTTGAACCATAACGCATGGAGCCGGGCCTGATGCTTTGTGTCCGAATAGCTACCCGGACGCGCCGGGCAGCGGACTGCTGAATTTATCGCTCGCTCTGCCGCAGGCCCGTAACGGGCCTGCGGCACTCCGGAAGCCCGGACATTCCGTTCCCGGAACAAAAGTACGGTAAAAAAAGCGAACAGGCCTTCCCCGAAGCGGGAAAGGCCTGTTCTGCATAAGGAAACGGGATAAAATTACCCCAGATAGGTCTTGAGTTGTTTGCTGCGCGAGCTGTGCCGCAATCTGCGGATGGCTTTCTCTTTGATCTGGCGCACCCGCTCGCGGGTCAGGCCGAACTGCTCGCCGATCTCTTCGAGGGTCATTTCCGACGCCCCGATGCCGAAGAAATATTTGACGATGTCGCGTTCGCGTTCGGTCAGGGTCGAAAGCGCGTGCTCCACCTCGGTGGAGAGCGATTCGTTGATCAGGCTGCGGTCGGCGTTGGGCGAATCGTTGTTCACCAGCACGTCGAGCAAGCTGTTGTCCTCCCCTTCGGCGAACGGCGCGTCCACCGACACGTGCCGTCCCGACACGCGCAGCGTGTCGGCGACCTTCTCTTTCGGCAGGTCCAGCACCGTGGCCAGCTCTTCCGGCGACGGGGTGCGCTCGTTCTCCTGCTCAAAGCGGGCGAAAGCCTTGTCGATCTTGTTGAGCGACCCGACCTGGTTCAGCGGCAGGCGCACGATGCGCGACTGCTCGGCCAGCGCCTGGAGGATCGACTGGCGGATCCACCACACGGCATAGGAGATGAACTTGAAGCCGCGCGTCTCGTCGAATTTTTCCGCCGCTTTGATCAGCCCCAGGTTCCCTTCGTTAATCAGGTCGGGCAGCGTGAGCCCCTGGTTCTGGTACTGCTTGGCCACGGACACCACGAACCGCAGGTTCGCCTTGGTGAGTTTTTCGAGGGCCTCCTGGTCCCCTTTTTTGATCCGCTGGGCCAGTTCGACCTCTTCCTCGACGGTTATCAAATCTTCACGTCCAATCTCCTGGAGGTACTTGTCCAGCGAGGCGCTCTCGCGATTGGTGATCGATTTGGTAATTTTTAATTGTCTCATTTATACTGTTTTGTTTGTATTTCCGATGGCCGGCGTCTTAATATACGCTGGAATTCCGCTTTTGTTTCGGCGCCCGTGCCGTTTATCGTTAAACAAGGCCGCCTGTACAGACGGTATGCACAGGCGGCCAATGAGTTAGCATTCGGTTTTTCCGCGTTATTTTTCACTCCACGGATGGGCCGCGTCAGCGTCCCAGCGCCTGGTAGCTGACGATCCGTCCGTCGGGGTAGATCCCGTCGATGGACTGCACTTTGTCGGTGATCCGGTTCAGGTCGCTCACGGAGGCGATCGGCGTGTCGTTGATGGCCGTGATGATGAAGCCGCGCTGCACGCGGGACTTGGCCAGCAAGCCGCCCGATTTGAGGTCGACAACCTGAATGCCGCCCCGGATACGAAGCTCTTTTTTCAGCTTGTCGCTCACCTCGCGGAAGGTCGCGCCCAGCTCTTCGACCAGGTTCACGTCGTCTTTTTTGACCAGTTCCGTTTTCCCGGCCCGGTTGCGCAGGGTGACATCATACTCCCTCACGGAGCCGTCGCGCTTGACCGCCACTTTGATCTTGTCGTTCGGCCGCAGTTTGGCGATGGTTTCCTGCACGTCGGCCGTCGTGTTCATCGCTTTGCCGCCGATCTGCGTCAGCACGTCGCCGGCTTTGATGCCCGCGGCTTCGGCAGCCCCGTCGGCGACCACCTCGGCGATATACATGCCGCCCGGCTCCTTAATGCCTTTCTCCTTGCCGAAGCGCTCCACCCAGTCGGGCGTGATGGCCTGGAACGAGATGCCCAGCATGGCCCGCTGCACCACGCCGTATTCGCGCAGGTCGGTCACCACTTTGCGCACGATCGACGAGGGCACGGCGAACGAGTAGCCGGTATAAGAGCCGGTCGGCGATTTAATGACGGTATTGATCCCGATCAGGTTGCCTTCGGTGGTGATGAGCGCCCCGCCGCTGTTGCCGGGATTCACCGCCGCGTCGGTCTGGATGAACGATTCGATGCCCATCTGCGAAGGCAGCACGCCGAGGCTCCGCCCTTTGGCACTCACGATCCCGGCTGTGACGGTCGAGGTCAGCCCGAAGGGGTTGCCGATGGCCAGCACCCATTCGCCCAGCCGAAGCTCTTCGGAGTCTCCGAACGGAATGGTTTTGAGCCCGTTGGCATCAATTTTCAGCAAGGCGATGTCGGTCGAGGGATCGGTACCCACCAGCGTAGCTTTGTAGATGGCGCCGTCGTGGAGGGTCACAATCAGTTCGTCGGCGTTTTCCACGACGTGGTTATTCGAAACGATATAACCGTCGGGCGAAATGATGACGCCGGAGCCTCCCGAACGACGCTCCTGCTGCTGGGGCTGGCTTTGCTGCTCCTGCTGGGGCCCGAAGAAGAATTCGAACGGATCCATGCCTCGCCCGCCGAAGGGGTTTGAGTATTGCCGGACGGTGTATTTCTGCCGGTTCTCGATATTGACCACGGCCTCCACGCCCTGTTCGGCAGCGGTGGTGAAGTCGGGCAGGATGCCCTGCGTCGTTCCGGCCGGTGCGGAAGCGAAATGCGCACGGGCGGTTTCTCCGGCATAGTTCACGGTCGTAGCGTCGGCCCGGTACCGGTCGGCGGTGATCCGGCTGACGCCGTATGCCGCAAGGGAGCCTGCCGCCACGGAGAGCGACACGCTCAGGATAATCCATCGTTTTCTCATAGTTTCGTGTTAACTTTCTGTTTGTTAAGTGTTGCTGTGAGTAGATGTTTATTCCAAGGGCAGTGTGTTTTGCGAGTGGTGTGTTCGGATTGCTTTTTCGGGTTTAGAACGATCCGAAGGCCGGAATTGGTATGTCCCGTATGAATATTTGTTCCCTTTTACCTTGACCGAGCCGATAAAAGGGTATCGGAAAAAGATTTTTTATTTGTAACCTTGTTCTTTGTGTTTGAGAGAACTGCCGCTTTCTTGAAAGAAAGACGGCACCAAAAAACTTCCAGATAGCTACGCTACTCCTTAGTCTGCCGAAGGGCTCAACACTTTTTGGGGTGCAAAAAAAGGGGCCGCTCAATGTAATAACTACATAAGCGGCCCCTTTACCGTACCCCAAAAATATTAAGGCATTGATAGATTTAGGATGCGCAGCATCCTCGAAAGTTTTTCTGGTTCTCTTTGTTCACAAAGAGAACAGTTGCCTCCAACCGAATGAAAATGGGTTACAAACAAAAGATCGTTTTAGAACGATTTCGCGATAGCGACGAAGTCAGCCGCCACCAGCGATGCGCCCCCGATCAGGCCGCCGTCCACGTCCGGTTTCGAGAACAGCTCCGGAGCATTGCCCGGTTTCGCGCTCCCGCCGTAAAGGATCGGCGTTTTGTCCGCAGCCGCAGCGCCGAACTTCTCGGCCAGCACCTTGCGGATGAAAGCGTGGATCTCCTGTGCCTGGTCCGACGTAGCCGTCTTGCCCGTGCCGATGGCCCAAACCGGTTCGTAAGCGATCACCAGCTTACCGAACTGTTCCGGGGTCAGATTGAAAACCACCTCCTCGATCTGGGCGCGCACCACGTCGAAATGCTTACCGGCCTCGCGTTCGTCCAGTTTTTCGCCCACGCAGTAGATCGGAGCCAGTCCCTGCTCGTAAGCCAGCGCCATCTTCTTGTTCAGTGTCCCGCTGGTCTCGCCGTAGTATTCGCGGCGCTCCGAGTGGCCGAGGATCACATACTTAGCCCCCAGCGAAGCGATCATCTTAGCGGAAACCTCGCCGGTATAGGCGCCCGACTCATGGTCGGCGCAGTTCTGCGCCGAAACGGCGATCCCGGCCTGGGCGGCGTCGTTCTTCACCCCGCAGATATGGGTGAACGGCACCCCCACGATCAGTTCCACATCGGCCGGAACCGTGCTTTTCAGGGCGGCGACGCCTTTGATGAGTTCCACCCCTTCCGCCGGGGTCGTGTTCATTTTCCAGTTTCCTGCTACGATTTTTCTTCTCATTGTATCTCGGTTTAATTGGTTTTTCGTTTTCTTACATCAGGCCCAGTTCGAGCAGCGCCTCCTCGCTCATCATGGAGCGGTCCCACGGCGGGTCGAAAGTCAGGGTCACATCCACCCGCTCCACCCCCTTGACTTTCAGCACGTCGTCGTGCACCTGCTGCACCAGCTGGTCGGCCATGGGGCAGTTCGGGGCGGTGAGCGTCATCCGGATATTGGCAGTCCCCTCCGGGGTCATCTCGATCTCGTAAACCAACCCCAGATCGTAGATGTTGACCGGGATTTCCGGATCGTAGATGTTTTTAAGCGTATATACGATATCTTTCTCGATGTCGAGTATCTCCTGAGGTGTCATAATCGGCCCAAAGATAGTTTATTTCTGCATGGCGGCATAGGCGGTGGCGAATAGTTTCATCTGCCGGATCATGGCCAGCAGGCCGTTGGCCCGTGTAGGCGAAAGGTTCTGGGCCAGTCCGATCTTGTCGATGAAATAGAGGTCGGCGTCCCGCACCTCCTCGGGGGTGTGTCCGTCCAGCACGCGGATCAGCAACGAGATGATGCCCTTGGTGATGATGGCGTCGCTGTCGGCGGTGAAATACATTTTGCCGTCGTCGCCCAGCCGGGCGTCCACCCACACGCGCGACTGGCAGCCCTTGATCACGTATTGTTCGGTTTTGTGCTCGGGGGCTATCCCCGGCAGCTCCGAACTCAGCTCGATCAGGTAGTTGTAACGGTCGAGCCACTCGTCGAAAACGGAAAATTCCTCGATGATCTGATCCTGTGCCTCGTTGATAGTCATTGTCGTTTGTATTATATAATCGGTTATCGAAATAGATTCCCTCGCCAAGGGCCGGGCCGTAACTATCCTAAGTTGCCGGCCTCCTGCGCACGAGACTTCGGCCCGCCGTTGACAAGGAGACAAAACCGACGGTTCATTCGGGTTTGAGCCGCGCCCTCCGGGCGAAGCGCCGAAGGCGCTGGGGCGCGGCTCACCGCTGACGCGGAAACTTTGCTATTCCTTCTGTCAATTCTCGGCGACTGTCGGATCACGCGGGCCGCAGCCTCCCCCGGCGAAGGTCCGCAGGCGTGCCTCGCGGGCTACGACCCGACTCCGTTACCATTCGCCGCCGTTTTACTTCACCAGAATCTCCGGTATCGGCGTTCCCGTCGCCGCCGGAGGCGGAGCGATGCCCAGTATATCCGCCATAGTCGGCGCCACATCCGCCATGTTCACGTCGTGCTCCACATCCGTGTTGCCTACCACGCCCCCGTACCAGATCAGCGGCACGTGCGTGTCGTAGTTGTACGGCGAGCCCGAATCGGAGAGCTTCCCCTCCGTGTATTCGATCCAGCCCGGCATCAGGTTGATCATCACATCCCCCGAATTGCGCGGGAAATAGCTGTTCTGCATACGGCCCAGCACCCCGCCCGTGAAATGGCCGTTCTGCAAGGCCGTCGCCGTGACCGCCTGCGACACGCCGCTGAACTGGATGGCGAAGTTAGCCACCTGGTTCTGGATCTCCTCCAGCTTATGCCCTTTCTGGTAGAGCAGGCTGCGGTTCAGGTAGATCTGGCGGTTCTCGAACTTCAGCAGCCAGTCGCCCGGCCCCAGCTGCGCCCCAAGGAAGCCGGAGATGATCGCCGCGAACTGCCCGTTGTCGAACAGGCCCGCCGGCATCCGGCTGTCGGCCCGGATCGGATCCGAAGCCCCGTGATCCGAAGTCAGCACCACCAGCAGGCGGTCGCGCCCCACCTGCGTATCCAGGAACGCCAGCAGGGAGGCGATATCCTCGTCCAGCCGGTAATAGCTGTCCTCCAGCTCGATCGAGCCGGTGCCGTACTTCTCCCCGATATGCCGCGAGGCGTCGAACACGATGTTCAGGATGTCCGGCGCATCATCGTTCCCCAGCCCCTCGTAGATAATCGCCTGCACCGCGAAATCCTTGACCAGCGTATTCCCCGCCGGCGAAGCGCACAGGCGCGCATAGTCGTATTTCTTCCGGGTCAGGAAATCGAAGCTGATCCCCTTGGTCGAGTCCACGGCGATATCCGTGTACTCCTCGTTATGGTAACTCTTCAGCGGCCGCGTGATGTCCCACTTCTGGTTCGAATAGCCCACCACCGAGCCGTCGTCGTTGAACTTCTCGACCCATTTGGGCAGGGCCGAGACATAGTAATTGCTCGTCACCCACTTGCCGTTCTTGCCGTTGAGCCAATAGACCGCGTCGGCCGAATGGCCCCCCATCACCACCGCCGACACCGGGTCGAGCGCCACGCTCACTACTTTCGAGTCCTTACTGGTCGCTTTGAGCTGGTCGCCCACCCCGCTGGCGATCAGCCCGCGCGGCGAGAACTGCCCGTCGTACTCGTCGCTCCCCACCGTAAAAGCCTTTTTGTCCGCCGCCAGGTCGATCGCCTCGCCGGTGGTGTAGTTGAACCACCGCTCGCCCACCACCCCGTGCATCGCCGGATTTGTCCCGGTGACGATGGTCGCCAGCCCCGACCCGGTACGGGTCAGCGCGTAGTCGTAGGCGGCGCGGGTACACAGCGAACCTTCGCGTACCAGGGTATGGAACCCTTTTTCGCCGAAGTTGTCGGCAAAACGGAGCAGGTAGTCGTAGCGCATCTGGCTGACCACGATATTGACCACCAGCCTCGGCTTGTGGCGGCTGATGGCCGACGCCGCGCGGGCCGCAGGCACGGATGCCGCAGCCAGCAGGAGTATGAAAAGTTTACGGAACATTTTGGATTTGAATCGTTGTTGCATTATATCGGCCCGTCGCCCTCCCCCCCGAAGCCGCTGCGCGGCTTGGGCGACAGGGCCGCCGCTGACGCGGGAGTCCACTCTCGACCCCGAACCGACCCCGCAAATTTAGCCAAAAAAACGCAGCTCTTCCGAAAAATCGGCGTTTTCGTACCTCCGTTGCAGGCTCTCCGCTTTTTGCCGCATTTTAGCCCGGAACCGGGCGTATTCCGGCGCTTCCGGGTGCAGCGGCCGATGGGCCATCGCTCGTTGCAACTCTGCCGTTTCCGCCAATAGTTCGACCGCTTCCGGCGCCAGCAATGCCCCGGAAAAGCGTTCGCGCACATACTCCACCGCCTGCGGCGAAGGGTGGCACATATCCTCGGCATAGAACCGGTAATCGCGCAACTCTCCCGTCACGATCTCGTAAGCCGGGAAATAGTGCACCTGTCCCGGAAACCTCTCCGCCAGTTCGTGCGCCGCCACGACCAGCGAGGCTTTGCTGAGTTGGTTTTCCACCAGCCCGTCGCCCCCGTGGATTACCGGGCTGACGGTCAGTATGACTTGTTTCCGAGGCCATTTTTCGAGTTGCGCAACCAACGATCCCACCATCTCCGCCACCGAAAGCCGCCGCCGCGTAAACTCCCGGGCGGGCAGCTTGTGGCAGTTGGCCACCACGCTGCCCTGCCGTTCGTAGACCCATGCCGTCCCCAAGGTCAGCAACAGGTAGTCCGCTTTTTGCAACGCTTCGGCACTCTGTGCCAGCGCGGTATTGATACCGGCCAGGACTTTCGCCCGTTCCGGCCCGGAAAAGTCGCCGTGATGGGCAAAACTGTGCCACAGCCCATTGTATCCGAAAAGATCGTCCCCGGCAAAAGGTTCGCCCGAAGCCAGCCGCCCCAACGCCTGCGCAATGCTGGCGGGATTATAGAGCACGCCGAAAGGATTGACGCAGACGGGCATCTTCCCGTCGCGGAGCCAAACCCCGACATGCGCGGCGAAGCAGGAGCCGAGCACGAGCCCTCGGTCTGAAGGCCCGATGCGGAAAGGATAGGCGGGTATATCTACGGGTGTGCGGAAGTCCATAATTTTACATTGATCCATGCGCGGCCCAAAGGGCCGCCGGCCTCGGCGGCAGCGACGCATAAGCGGCGCCGGGGTAGGCGCCGAGGACGAATATTACCTTTCAAATATACGCCATTTTGCTGCCTTCCCGAAAAACATTCCTGAATTTCCCGGCCCGAAATTTGGAAACCCGGAAATATTCCCTACATTTGTCTCTGTTAACTATGATTCTGAACACGCATATCCATCACGGGCATTCGCACCATTGCCATCATCATTTTTACGATGAGGGGAGCTTGCTTTTTGCCGTGACCGATATGTAACCGTATACATAAACGCATAACCGAAGCCTGCTTCCCCGACATGGGAACGCAGGCTTTCTTTTTTCCGATCGACAACAAACAAAACGCACTATGATACGCATCGCACTCCAGTCCAAAGGGCGGCTCAACGAGGAAAGTCTCGAACTGCTCGCCGAAGCGGGCATCGCCATCGAGCCCAGCAAACGCAAACTTCTCTCGCGCTCGGACGATTTCCCCATCGAGATCCTCTACCTGCGCGACGACGATATTCCCCACACCGTCGAGCGCGGCGTGGCCGACATCGGCATCGTGGGCCTCAACGAATACGAGGAGCGGCAGTGCGGGGCGACGATCGCTCACCGCCTGGGCTTCGGCAAATGCCGCCTCTCGCTGGCCATCCCCAAGGGCGAGGCTTACACCGGTATCGAATATTTCGACGGCAAACGGATCGCCACCTCCTATCCGGTGATCCTGCGCAAGTTCCTGACCCAAAAGAAGATTCAGGCCGAGATCGAGGAGATCGCGGGTTCGGTGGAGATCGCCCCGGCGGTGGGGCTGGCCGATGCTATCTTCGACATCGTCAGCAGCGGCGGCACGCTGGTTTCCAACGGCCTGAAGGAGGTCGAGGTGGCTATGCAGTCGGAGGCGATCCTGATAGCCACGCCGGGACTAAGCCCTGAGAAACAAGCATTATTGGACCAGCTGCTGTTTCGCATTGAGTCGGTGGAGCGCAGCCGGGGCAAGAAGTATATCCTGATGAATATCCCCACGGACCGCATCCCGGAGGCGGCGGCGATCCTGCCGGGGGTCAAAAGCCCGACGATCCTGCCGCTGGCCGAAGCGGGATGGAGCTCGATGCACGCGGTGGTGGACGAAAGGGTGCTGTGGCAAAAGATCGAACAGCTCAAGGCCATCGGCGCGGAAGATATATTGGTGCTGGCGTTGGAGAAGATGATATTGTAAATTTCCGCGTTAGCGGACGGCCCGGAGCCACCCCGGGCGGAGGGCTGCGACTCTTGCCGCTTACGCGTCGCGGTTGCGCCTCCGCTGGCTCCGGTCCTATCTGTCGATCAACGAAAAATACAACACTGAAAAACAACTGTATGAAGATCTATACCAATCCGCCGCGCACCGAATGGGAGCCGCGCCTTGCGCGGCCACTGAAAGGGGGGAGCGACGCAATCCGCAGCCGCGTCGAGGGCATCGTCGGACGGGTTCAGAATGATGGCGACGCCGCACTGCGCGAGCTGTCCAACCAGTTCGACGGCGTGCGGCTCGACACGCTGGCCGTCACCGCAGAGGAAACCGCCGCCGCGGAAAAACAGGTGCCCGACGACCTGAAAAACGCAATCCGGCAGGCGCGGGAGAATATCGCGGCATTCCACAGCGCGCAACGCATGGAGCCGGTGCGCGTCGAAACCATGCCGGGAGTCGTTTGCGAACAGCGGAGCATCCCGATTCGCAGCGTGGGACTCTATATTCCAGGCGGGAGCGCACCGCTCTTCTCCACCGTGCTGATGCTGGCCGTTCCGGCGCACATCGCGGGGTGCCGCGAGATCGTGCTCTGCACGCCGCCGCGCAAAGACGGGACGGTGGCGCCGGAGATCCTTTGGACGGCGCAGCTGTGCGGCGTGACCCGCATTTTCAAGGTCGGCGGGGCGCAGGCCGTGGCGGCGATGGCTTTCGGCACGCAGAGCATCCCGAAAGTGAACAAAATCTTCGGGCCGGGGAACCGCTACGTCACCGCGGCCAAGCAACTGCTTGGGCTGAGCGCGGTGGCGATCGACATGCCGGCGGGGCCTTCGGAGGTGATGGTGCTGGTGGACGAAACGGCGCGGCCGGAGTTCGTGGCAGCCGACTTGCTTTCGCAGGCGGAACACGGCCCCGACAGCCAGGCGATCTTAGTTACCACGTCACCGGCGCTGGCTTCCGCAGTCGAAACGGAGGTCGAAAAACAGCTGGCGCAATTAGGGCGGGCGGAAATTGCGGCGAAGGCTTTGGCGGAAAGCCGTATCTTCGTGGTCTCTTCGGTGGTGGAAATGGTCGGAATGGCGAACCTATACGCGGCGGAGCACCTGATCGTTGAGACGGCGGAGCCGGAGATGATCGCTGCTCAGGTCGAAAATGCGGGGAGTATTTTTCTGGGACACTACTCGCCAGAAAGCGTAGGCGACTACGCTTCGGGAACCAACCACACGCTGCCGACGAGCGGCTGGGCAGCGGCGTACAGCGGGGTCAACCTGGACAGCTTCTGCAAAAAGGTCACGCT
>JAJBVQ010000199.1 GCA_020859745.1 Rikenellaceae bacterium | reverse complement strand
GCCGCGTTAGCGGTCCGCCCGCAGGTGCCGCTCGGCACTCGAACCGGGAGTATACATCGCCTAAGGCGGAGGGCTGAACCGACGCAGCCAGTGAGTGCCATCAGGCTTGCCTGGATGGCCGAACGGCAAGGAGGAAAACAAGCGCAGCGCAGTTAAAACTCGCGCAACTCGTTTTCGCCTCCGCCGGCTGCGGGCAGGGACGACACGGACGAATAGCTGCATTCCCGCGTCAGCGGCCAGGCTGGAGCCATCCCGGGCGGAGGCCTGGTGCCGCTGAGCTGTAACTACCCTTATGCGGCCCCGCTGGCTTCGGCCCGAAAAGTCCCTGCGCCCGAGCGGCCGAACCGTGACATTATTACCGTTCCGAAGCCGGCGGAGGGAATATTCGAGTTTACGAGAATAGTGCCCCTCCGCGCCGGACGGCTTCGGGGCACGCAACTCTGCGAGTCGCCGGAACAGGAAAAACCGTGAAGTCCGGACCGTTAATTATCGGAAACAGTGGGCCGCCCGCTGCCGCGCAGATATAGCCCCGTTTGGATAAGAACCCTCGAATAATTATCTTTATGCCGACATAGCGCCCGGAACGACAAGGGCGCCGACATACATTTCATATTCGTCCACGCCGAAGTCTGGAAAATTTTAGCAAACGAGATATGGAATATGCAATGCTTGTATCCCTCCATGGGGTACGGGCTTGCTTATTTCGTATCTCGTTGGTTTCCAGAGCCGGGCGTGGACAGATAAGTACAGTTTCGTACCCTTTTCTTATGCGAAAATCCCACTTCCGAATTCGTTTTCAGGTCAATCGGGCAGCCCATAAAAAGGCCTATACCGCGCTGTTCATCCTGATGTTCGACCCGCCCGACCCGGTGCAGACGCTGGAGTTCCGCAACGACACCCCGCAGGGGCTGCCGTGGGACTTCGAATTTCGCACGTTTCGTCCGCTGGCAGAGGTGAAGGTCGATATCCTGTCGGACAGGAAGACGTTGGCGGGCGATCCCACGATATGGATCGAAGCCGAATGGAACGGCGGTAAACGCGAGTGCCGGATTTGTGCCGACATCGAAGGACACATCCGCCACCGCGAGGTGTTCGCGGCAATCGATACGCCGCCGCAGGAACGGAGGCCGGGACAATAAATAGGGGGGATGCCGGGCTACTGCGGGTCGGCCTCGGCGATGATGTGGACTGCCGAATAGTGTTTGCGTACCTGCGCGAGGATCTCCAGCAGGATCACCTTGGCGCGCGCCACAGGCCGCTGCCGCTCGATGCGCAGCAGGATATGGAGGATATGGAGATTCTGCACCCGGTCTACCTGCGGTTCGAACGGCGGCGACACGCGCCGGCCGAACCGCTCGCGCAGCAGGGCTTCGCATCGCTGTGCGGCGGCGGTCGCCAGCTGTTTGTCCGGATGCCGGAAGGTCAGGCGCAGCATCCGCACGTAGGGCGGGTAGAGCAGTCCCCGCCGCTCTTCCATCTCGTGGAGGTAGAATCCCTCCGCGTCGTGGTTCGCCACGGCGATCAGCGCCGGATGGAGCCGTTGCGAGCTTTGGATCACCAGCTCGCCGCTGCCGTCCGCCGGAAGCAGGGCTTTCAGCTGTGTCAATAGCTGAAACGCCCGCTCGGCGGCCCTGAAATCAGGATGCGCCAGCATATTGTCCGCGTTGATGACCCCCACCAGCCCAATCCGCTCGCCCGCCTGTGCCGAGCGGGCCACCATCTGGGTGCCGACCAGTATCCCGGTCTCCCCTTCGGCCAGGTCGGTCAGTATCCGCCCCAGCGCCCCGGCCCCTTTGGCCGTGTCGGTGTCCATGCGGGCGATCTTCGTCTCCGGGAACAGCTCCGCCGCGAATTCCTCGATCCGTTCGGTGCCGATCCCCCGCGGCACCAAGGCACGCATGCCGCATGAACCGCAGGCGGACGAGTAGGGCTGCGACCGGCCGCAGTAATGGCACACGAGGGCCGAGCTCTCCTTGTGGTAGGTGAGGGTCACGTTGCAGTTCGGGCAGGTCGGCGTGGCTCCGCAGTTGGCGCACTCCACGTAGGGCGCGAAGCCGCGCCGGTTCTGGAACAGCACCGCCTGCCGCCCCTCGGCGAGCGTCTCCCCGATCCGTTTGTGCAGGTATTTCGAAATCAGGCCTTTGCCCCGCTCCAGCACGGTGACTTGCGGCCGGAGCGTCCCCGGCGGGGCGGGGACGCGGACATGGCCGTATTTTCCCCCCTCCCCGGTGGCGTTGAGCCAGCTTTCGGTCGACGGGGCGGGGCTGGCGAGCAGCGTCTTCGCCCCGTGCAGGTGGCCCAGCATCAGGGCGGTGTCGCGAGCGTGGTACCTCGGGGCGGGATCGCCCTGCCGGTAGTTCGGGTCGTGTTCGTGATCGACGATCACCAGCCCCAGCCTGCGGAAAGGCAGGAAGAGTGCAGAGCGGGTTCCCACGACCAGCCCCACGCTGTCCGGCTGTTCGATCATCCGCTGCCAGGCGGCGCTCCGCGCCCGGTCGGTGAGGCGCGAATGGAAAAAGAGGCAACGGGCACCGAATGCGGCCTGCAAGGCGTTGGTGACCTGCGTGGTCATCACGGTGTCGGGCAGCAGCAACAGGACTTGCCGCCCGGAGGCGATCTCTTTCGCCGCGAGGGTGAGATATAAAGGTATAGTGGTGTTGCGCGTGTCGGCGATCTCGCCGTCGAGCAGCACGGTGTTGTGCGTCTCGAAAGCGTCGGTCACCGCTGCGGCGTAAGGCGATCCCGGCTCTGGCAGCTCCGGCGGCGGAAGTGGGGCCGTAACCCGGTTCAGGTCGGAAGGGATGATCTCCCGCTGTTCCAGGATGCCGCGCTCGACGAGCTTGAGCAGGGCTGCGGCGGGTGTGGTCTCGGTGATGTCGGAGCGCAGCACCCACAATTCCCGCTCGTCGCCGGAAGTGAGTTGCGGTTCCCCGTCGGGGTTGCAGGGCAAAAACGAGAGGTAGGCCAGCAAGGCCTTGCACTGCACTTTGGCCCGCCGTATCTCCTCCAGCGTTTCCGTGATTTTGGCCGCGGAGCGGTACTCCGGGGCGAGCCGGACATACAGTTCGGCTGACGGGCGGTAGCTTCCGCTCCGTATCCCGGCCGGCAGCGCCGCTTTCATCACTTCGCCGGTGGTGCAGAGGTAGTAGGAGGACATCCATTCCCAAAGGCGAACTTGCTCCGGCAGCACGAAGGGCTGCCGGTCGATGATTTCGAGGATGTGTTTCGGCCCGCTTTTGGAGGCGGGCGGCGTCCGGTGCAGGGCGACGACGACGCCTTCGCAGACTTTGCTTTTGCCGAGCGGCACACGCACGCGCATCCCCACCGCCACCGTCGCCCCTTCGGGCACGGCGTAGGTGAAGGCCCTCGGCACGGCGAGGGGCAAAAGTATGTCGGCAAAGGTCATGGTTGCGTTTTGCTGTTTATTCCGTTCCGGTAAAGAACAGTACCCCCAAACCTGAAGATTGGGGGTACTCTTATCACAGTGCGGCGGTCGTTTAGGAGAGGAAGCCGAGCAGGATACCCGCCGCCGCCGCCGAGCCGATCACCCCGGCCACGTTCGGCCCCATGGCGTGCATCAGCAGGTAGTTGGTCTTGTCGTAATGCATCCCCACCTCCTGCGAGACGCGGGCGGAGTCGGGCACCGCCGAAACTCCCGCGTTCCCGATCAGCGGGTTGATCTTGTTCCCCTCTTTGAGGAACAGGTTGAAGAACTTGACGAACAGCACCCCGCCGAAGGTCGCCACTACGAAGGATGCCGCCCCGAGCCCGAAGATGCCCAGCGATTTCCACGTCAGGAAGGTGGTCGCCTGCGTCGAGGCCCCCACCGTCAGCCCAATCAGGATCGTCACGATGTCGATCAGCGGCCCGCTGGCGGTATTGGCCAGGCGTTTGGTCACACCGCTCTCTTTCAGTAAGTTACCGAAGAAGAGCATCCCCAGCAGCGGCAGGCCCGACGGCACGAGGAAGCAGGTCAGCAGCATCCCCACCAGCGGAAACAGGATCTTTTCGCGCTGCGATACCTGGCGCGGCGGCCTCATGCGGATCACCCGTTCCTTTTTGGTCGTCAGCAGTTTCATGATCGGCGGCTGGATCACCGGCACCAGGGCCATATACGAATAGGCCGCAATGGCGATCGCCCCCATCAGGTCGGGTGCGAGCTTGGAGCTCAGGAAGATCGCCGTCGGGCCGTCGGCGCCTCCGATGATCCCGATGGCCCCCGCTTCGGCGGCCGTAAAGCCCAATGCCAGGGCCGCGATATAGGCCCCGAAGATCCCCAACTGCGCCGCGGCCCCGATCAGCATCAGTTTCGGATTGGAGATCAGCGCCGAGAAGTCGGTCATCGCCCCGATTCCGAGGAAGATAAGCGGCGGGTAGATCCCTTTCAACACCCCGAAATAGAGGTAGTTCATCACCGATCCATCCTCATAGACCCCGATCTGGAGCCCCGGCACGAACGGGATGTTCCCCACGAGTATACCGAACCCGATGGGCAGCAGCAGCATCGGCTCGAACTTCTTGGCGATGGCCAGGTAGATGAAGTAGAGCCCGATGGCGATCATGATGACGTGCCCCCAGGTGACGTTCGCAAAGCCTGTGTAGCTCAGGAACTGCCGGAGGTTCTCACCGATAAATTCAATAAAGCTGTGATTCTCCATAGCGCGCTACCCGATTGTGATTAATACGTCGCCTTCGAGCACCGAGTCCCCTTTGCGGGCCTTGATCTCCTTGACGGTGCCGTCGCGGTCGGAGTCGATGTTGTTCTCCATCTTCATGGCTTCAAGGATCATCAGCCGCTGGCCGGTCTTCACGGCGTCGCCGACGTGCACCATCACGTCGAGCACAACGCCGGGCAGCGGCGATTTGATGTTCCCCGCAGCCACCGAAGCGGTGGAAGCCGGGCTCGTGGTCCGCGCCGTGGCCGGATGCGATTCGGTGGTGGTCGCCACCGTCGGCTGCTGCACGATCCTGGGCGTTTTGGATACTTTCGGGGCGTTCATGCCTTCCACTTCGACTTCGTACTCGGTCCCGTTGACGTTCACCAACGCGGTGTTGTCCTCCACGTTGGATATGGATACGGCGTATTCGTTGCCGTTGATCTTGATCTTATACTCTTTCATGTAAATCTCTTTCTTTTATCTGTTCCTTTTTTACTACCGGCACTCCTGCCTTTTAGTCGCGGGCACTACGGTGAGGCTGTAATTATTCTAAGTCTCCGCGTTAGCGGGCGGGCCGGACGCCTCCCCTCGGGAGGCCCGCAATCCTCGCAGGCTCGGGCGTGCTCCCGGGTGTCCGGCCCAACGCCTATTCTTTTCAAAGAAAGAATGGTACCTGGCGGGACAATGTAAAAAAGGAACGGTTAAGTGGAAGGTTGTTATTTCCGGACAGGTTGGTTGTTGAGGCCGTAGATCTTCGAGCTCCACGGCGAGTAGGCCCGCGCCACGCGGTTGATGGTCAGGATGTGTGACTCGATGTCGTGCATATCCTCCTCGTACCTGCGCAGGGCGATCGCGATCGCCGCGATCTCCTCGCCGATCAGCTCCTGGTCGGGTTTGGCCGCCGTCTTGGCCGCCTCCGGCATAGCCGCCACGGCCTTCTGCTCCTTCTTCACCGATGCCCGGACCATCAGCCGGCCGAGGTTCTTGAAGATCAGATAGAGCAGTACCAGCGCCGAAAACACGACCGACATGGCCGTCAGGGCCATTACACCCCCCGAAGGGTCGCGCAGGCGGAATTTCTCGGAAGCCGGCATCTTCTCCTCGATCTCGTTGGCCTGCATCGGCGTGATGCCCGCCAACGGCCCGAATGTTTCGGCGCCCGTCTCCGGGTCGTCCGTCCAGCCGATCGAGACGTCCGGCAGCTGTGCTTTCACGTCGTAAACGATTGAGTCCACCACGTTCTTCCCCTGATCCATAAAGGCCAGGTAGCCGGTTTCGTCCAGCACGAAATTGGTGTGGAACGTCCCGCGGTTCGACGAACTGTCCGCAAAGAAGATCACGTAGCCCTGCGGCGCGATCAGCGTCCGGGCGTCGTTCTTCGGAATACGGTATGTCCGCGTGGCATCACCGCGCCGCACCGTAAGATAGGCCCCGCCAATGTTCACGTTGGAATAGCCCGTGTTGTGCAGCTCGATCCAGCCCACGTGGTTGCCGTGGTCATCGATATAGCTGGTCTGGTTGTCGACCAGCACTTCGTTGATCCGTATATCCTTAAGCCCCTGCGCATAGGCCGTGCCGCCCCCGAAAGCCGCGGCTCCGGCGAGGCATAACAAAAGCAGTAATCTCTTCATCATACGCCCCCCTACAACGGAATATTGGAATGCTTCTTGGGCGGATTGACCACCTTCTTGGTCACCAGCGACTGAAGCGCGCGGATGATCCGGAAGCGGGTATTCCGCGGTTCGATCACGTCGTCGATATAGCCATATTTCGCCGCCACGTACGGATTCGCGAACTTCTGGCGGTACTCCTCCTCTTTTTCGGCGAGGAACTCGGCACGCTTGGCATCATCCTCGATCGCCTTGGCCTCCTTGGCCATCAGCACTTCGACGGCGCCCTGCGCCCCCATCACCGCGATCTCGGCCGTCGGCCATGCGTAATTGAGGTCACCCCGCAAATGCTTCGAGCTCATCACACAATAAGCCCCGCCGTACGCCTTCCGTAGGATAACGGTCACTTTCGGCACCGTCGCCTCGCCGTAAGCGAACAGCAGTTTGGCCCCGTGGGTGATGATCCCGCCGTACTCCTGCGCGGTGCCCGGCAGGAAGCCCGGCACGTCCACCAGCGTCACGATCGGAATGTTGAACGCGTCGCAGAAACGCACGAACCGCGCTGCCTTGCGGCTGGCGTTGATGTCCAGCACCCCTGCATAGTATTTCGGCTGGTTGGCGATAATCCCGACGCTCTGCCCGTTAAATCTTGCGAACCCGGTCACGATATTGGGCGCAAAAGTCCGCTGCGATTCCAGAAACTCGCGGTTGTCCACAATCGCATGGATCACGTCCAGCACGTCGTACGGCTTATTGGGATTGTCAGGAATAATCTCGTTCAGGGCATCCTCCAGCCGGTCGATGTCGTCGGTGCAGACCGCCAGCGGAGCGTCTTCGAGGTTGTTTTGCGGCAGGTAGCTCAGCAGTTTGCGCAGCATGGCCATCCCTTCCTCCTCGGTCTCGCTCACGAAGTGGGCCACACCCGATTTGGTGGAGTGCATCGAGGCGCCGCCCAACTGTTCCTGGGTCACCTCTTCGCCGGTCACGGTCTTCACGACCTTCGGCCCGGTGACGAACATGTAGCTGGTCCCTTTGTTCATCAGGATGAAGTCGGTCAGGGCGGGCGAATAGACGGCTCCGCCGGCGCACGGCCCGAAGATGGCCGAGATCTGCGGGATCACGCCGCTGGCCATAATGTTCCGCTGGAATATCTCGGTGTATCCGCTCAAAGCATTGACCGCCTCCTGGATACGCGCCCCGCCGGAGTCGTTGATCCCGATCACCGGGGCCCCGTTCTTCATGGCCATGTCCATCACTTTGCAGATCTTGGCCGCAAAGGTCTCCGATAAGGAGCCCCCGAACACGGTGAAGTCCTGGCTGAAGACATAGACGAGCCGCCCGTCGATAGTCCCGTACCCGGTCACGACGCCGTCGCCGTAGTACGATTCTTTCTCGATGCCGAAGTTGTTACACCGGTGGGTGACGAACATGTCGAACTCTTCGAAGCTCCCTTCGTCGAGTAGCATGTCGATGCGCTCACGGGCGGTGAGCTTCCCTTTTGCATGTTGCGAGTCGATGCGCTTTTGTCCGCCGCCAAGTTTGGCTTTCTCGCGGAGAGCAACGAGCTCTTTGATCTTTTCCTGGTTGACGCTCATAAAAAAGTTTGTGTGGTTCGGGTTTTTATTCGTGATTATTCGTTCGTTTTACTATCTCTGGTAGTGTTCTCTTTGTTCACACAGCGACTCCTCTGGGGCCTTTCAGGCTGTATCCGTTTCTGCGGTGAGCAAAGCGAGCCGCGCAGGCCGGAGCCACCCCCGGCGAAGGCCTGCAAGCAGTCCTCGCTGGCTCCGGCCCTGATTGCCCGTCAAAGCTGAGGATTGCGTAGCCTAAGATCGGGTAGTTACAGCCCGGAAGCCCAACGGGCCCGCTTTTTACAAAGAGCAGCAGTCCCATACAGGGGTAGTAAGAAAACGAACAGTTATTTCTCGGCCGGGTTTTCGCACAGTTCGGTCAGCACCCCCATCGTCGACTTCGGGTGCAGGAACGCGATGTTCAGCCCCTCCGCCCCCTTGCGCGGAGCCTTGTCGATCAGCTGCACACCCTCCGCTTCGCACTGTGCCAGCGCCTCGGCCACCCCGTCAGCCACCGCGAACGCCAGGTGATGGATACCCTCGCCCCGCTTCTCGATGAACTTGGCGATCGTGCTGTCCTCCGAAGTCGGCTCCAACAGCTCGATCTTCGTCTGGCCCACCTTGAAGAAAGCCGTGCGCACCTTCTGGTCCGCCACCTCCTCGATATTGTAACACTTCAGGCCCAGCACCTTTTCATAATAAGGGATGGCCTGTTCGAGATTTTTCACCGCGATGCCGAGGTGTTCGATGTGGGAAATGTTCATAACTTATGGATTATTAATTGTTTGGGCTAAGGAAATACGGCCTGTTAGGCCGATAACGACAAAGTTAGGGTTTTGTTTTTGAAATAACAATCCTAAAATCAGTAAACTTTTCCGCGTAAAACGGCCTGCGGAACCTTCCCGGACGCGGGGGTGGTCACGAAACGCACCGTTTTGTAGAATGCCCCCCGATCCGTCGGGGTCAGCGTCACCGTCACGCGCACACTGTCGCCCGGCATGACTGGCGATTTCGGCCACGAGGGCTTGGTGCAGGTGCAGTCTGTCTGGATGTCGCGGATCACCAGCGGCTTGTCCGACACATTGACGCAAGTCAGCTCGACCCGGTTCTTCGACTTCAGCGCAATATCGCCCATCTGCACCACGCCGGGGGTCACCCGCAGCGATTGGGCCCGGACAGCCATGCAGCCCAATGCGAAAAACGCCGGCAATAAAAGAAATTTTTTCATCATAATACCCACGAAAACAGTGCGAACCGAGGACAATAGGGCTTGCCCGAATGGACGGGGTGCAGTCTGTCTGAGTTGAAATTTATTTCAACAAAATTAATACCTTTGTTCACTCAGAGCTAATCCAAAACCAGATTAATATGAAGAAATTTTCACTCTTTGCCTCCCTCGCGGCCGCCGTACTGCTGTTTTCGTGCTCCGGCGACCCGTACAAAGGACTCGAACCGAAACTGGCCGCCGACCTGCAGGCCAACATCGCCGCTGCGGGCGAAAACGGGCAGGAACTGCTCACGGCTTTGAAAAAAGCGCCGAAAGGCCAGAAGGAGGGCATGGCTTTCCTGATCGCTTACATGCCGGAGGGCGACCGCGACACGCTCAAGGCGGACTTCCTGCTGGAAGAGGTCGGCTGGGCGTATAAGGCGCGGGAGACTTTCCCGTGGGCCAAGGCGCTGCCGGACTCTGTTTTCTACAATGACGTGTTGCCGTACGCTTCGATGAACGAAAAGCGCGAACCGTGGCGGGCGATGTTCTGGGAGAAGCTCTACCCGCTGGTGGACAGTATCACGGACGTGCGGGCGGCGATCGACACGATCAACAAACAACTGCAATACCTGGTTAATGTGGAGTACAACACTAAGCGCAAGAAGCCTCACCAGTCGCCGGGCGAGTCGATGGAGATCGGGATGGCTTCGTGCAGCGGGCTCTCTATCCTGCTGACGGACGCTTTCCGGACGATGGGTATCCCGTCGCGCATCGCGGGGACGCCGCTGTGGGTGTCGAAGGAGGGAAACCATAACTGGACGGAGGTGTGGATCGACGGCCAGTGGTACTTTACGGAATACTACCCGACGCCGGCGCTGAACCACAGCTGGTTCCTCGAACGGGCGGGCAAAGCGGACAAGAGCAATCCGATCTTCTGGATGTACGCCACTTCGTGGAAGCCTACGGGGCTGTCGTTCCCGATGGTGTGGGCGCGCAAGAACAAGAATGTGCCGGGCATCGACGTGACGGATTTCTATATCGACCTGTATAATGCGCAGATGGCTGAGGCTAAGAACGGCGCTCCGGTGGTGATCCGGGTGTTCAAGTCCAAGGACGGCGGCCGCAGCAGCGCGGATCGTGTGGCGCAGGATATCAAGGTGGTGGATGCGGACGGGAATATGGTGGCGGCGGGTAAAACGGCGGGCCCGACGGCGGATATGAATGACTACCTGACGCTTTACCTGCCGTTCGGCAAGGAGCTGAAGGCGGAGTTCAAGGATGCTTCGGGTACGGTGCACAGCGCGCCGATCTCGACGCCGAAGGCTGCCAAGGACGAACAACCGGCTCCGGTAGAGGTCGAACTCTATCTCGATTAACCCTCCGGTTTTATTGCTACCCCGTTGGAGGGTACTGTTCTTTTTGTGAACAAAAAGAACCAAAAAAACTTTTTGAGATGCTTTCGCATCTCCGGGGCCTGCCGGGTACCCGGTTGTAATTATACAATAGGGCTGATAAAGTGTTGATTACCTTATCAGCCCTATTGTATAATTACACTAAGGATTGCGGAGTCTAAAGAGTAGCGCAGCTATCTCAAAAGTTCTTTGGGTCCCTTTCTTTCAAGAAA
>JAJBVQ010000049.1 GCA_020859745.1 Rikenellaceae bacterium | reverse complement strand
CTACTGCACCCTGAGCGGCGGCATCTACGACGACCAGCTGCTGGCCGAATACCTCCGGCTCGACGACTCCGTCGGCCAAGTCCGAGGCAGCTACATGCGGCTCGGGATGGAGGCGTTCCAGCGCAAAGACACGGCAACCGGCCTGGAATACGAACGCAACTTCAACCTTTTCTACGAGAACAACCCGGGCGTCGAGCGTGCGAGCAAAGCGCGCAATGCCTACAAAGAGGCCAACCCCCAAAGCTCCCTCTACCTGCTAATCGACCGGATATCGTCCCTCTCCTACACCCCGACGGAGGTGGCCAAAGCCGCTTACGACGCCTTCTCCCCGGAGCTGAGAGCCTCCTATTACGGTCAAATGTATGCCCGGCAGATGGCGAATATGGAACGGTTGGCCAAAGGACGGCCCGCCCCGGACTTCTCGCTGGTGACCACCGAAGGGAAGACGGCCGCGCGCGACGACTACAAAGGCAGCTACCTGCTGATCTACCACTGGGGGATGTGCCCCGGCTCGATCTACATCGACGGGCAGGTACGGGAGTTGTACGGGAAGTACAAAGAAAAAGGGCTGAAAATGCTGGGGCTGACCGAGTCGGTCGCCACCATCCGGCAGGTTTACGAAGGGCTGCCCGAGGATAAGAAAACCGCCGGGCCGGGTGTGGACGACATCCGGCCGGTGCTGGCGGGGATGCGGGAACACCCGTGGACCGAAGTGGAACTCGAAACCGGACACCCCGCCAACAAAGAGATCATGGAGGCCTACAATTTCGCCGGATGGCCGTTCTTCGTGCTGATCGGCCCGGACGGCTCCATACAGGCCCGCGGCTTTACGGACGCCTTTTTCGAGGCGAAAGGCATACTGGACAAAGAGCTGGGCGGCGAAAAGACCGAATAATACCTGTAAAGCCAACCCCCTTTCACAGCCCGGAGCCAGCGCGGGCCAAACCGTCAGGTTGCAGCCCTGCGCCGGGGGTGGTTGACCTTCGTGTTGCCTTTCCGGCTTCCTCCTGGTGCTTCGGCCATTCAAGCACACTTGATGGCGCTCAGCTACTGTGTCGGTTCCTCGCGCTAACTCGCCAAAGCACGCGTGCGTGCTTTAGCCTCGTCACGCTGCTCGGTTCCGGGCTGACATCGAAAGATCGCAGCTTTACTCCAAATCCAGACCATACTGCGCAAGCAGCCCTTCAAGGCCCTCGCGCGCGAACCTGGCGCCCCGCATCCGGTTGGATGCGGGGTCTATCGTATAGGCGAACGCCGTGCGGAAATCGGCTTTCTCCAAATTGCAGCGTTCGAACAGCGTCCGCTCCAGGTCGCAGCCCGAAAAGTCGGCCCGCGTCAGGTCGCACTCCGAGAAAAAGCACTCCTTCATCACGCTGCCGGCAAAGACCGCCTTCGGCAATTTCTGTTCATGGAACGAACAGAAACTGAGGTGGCATTCGCGGAATGCCGCCGAGAAGCCGAACTTGCGGCAGAGGCCGAAATCGACGCCGCGAACCTCGCACTCTTCGAACACGACATCCCTCAGGCCGGTCTGCTCCATCTTGGTCATCACCATCCGGCATTTTTCGAAAACACAGTCCGCGAAATCGAGATCCGAGAGGTCGGCCTCCGTGAAATCGCACTCCCGGAAGGTGCATTTCTCGAACTCCGTGGCGGCCAGCCCCTCCGCCCCGCAGATTTTGTGTAATACCTTGTCGTAAATCATCGCCATCGGCGCCAAAAATAGCGGATTTTCGCAAAAATCCGTTACCTTTGCGGTTCTTAAAGCAAATAAAACAAACAAGATACTCTCAATGAACGTAGTCAGAGAAAACCTCGAAAACCAGACCGCCCTGCTCCGGGTTACCGTGGGCGAGGCCGATTACAAGGAACAGGTCGACAAGCAGCTCAAGGATTATAAGCGCAAAGCCAACGTGCCGGGCTTCCGGCCGGGGATGGTGCCGATGGGCATCATCAACAAGATGTACCGCAAGAGCGTGCTGGCCGACGCGGCTTACCGCAAGGCTACCGACGCGGCGTTCGAATACATCAAGGAGAATAATATCGAGACCGTGGGCGACCTGATGCCGTCGGACAAACAGGGCGAATTGGACTTCGACAACGGCACCGACTTCGAATTCGTGTTCGAGATCGGGCTGGCTCCGGAGGTCGACCTGGCGCTGACCAAGAAGAACAGCGTGACCAAGTACGTTATCGAGCCGAACGACGACATGCGCAAAGGCTTCCGCAGCAACTACATGCGCCGTTTCGGGAAGCTGGTGGACGTGGACGCAGTGGCCGACGACGAGGCTCTGACCGGCACCCTGACGCAGGGCGACACCCAGATCGAGGACGCTTATGTGGGGCTGATCAGTATGGACGAGGCCGACCGCAAACCGTTTATCGGGAAAAAGGTGGGGGACAGCGTCGAAGTGGATGTCAACGAAATTTACAAGACGCCGTCACAGCGGGCTTCTATCCTGGGCGTGAAAGAGGCCGAGCTGGAAGGGATGGATCCGAAATACACCTTCACCATCACCCAGATCCGCAAGTTCGCCGAGCCGGAACTCAACGAAGAGTTTTTCAAGCTGGCTTTCCCGGCGGGGGACGTGACTACCGCCGAGCAGTTCGATGCTAAAATCGACGAGCAGGTGCGGGCTGAATTGGCGAAGGAGACCGAGTTCAAGTTTACCGCCGACGTGCGCAAATACCTGTTGGAAAAGGCCGGTCTCACTTTGCCGGAAGAGTTCCTGAAAAACTGGCTCTACCAGGTGAACGAAGGCAAATTCTCGATGGAAGAGATCGAGAAGGAGTTCCCGCAGTTCCTCGACATGATCCGCTGGGACTTGATCCGCCGCAAGGTGATGAAGGACAACAACCTCGAAATCACGCAGGACGACGTGAAAGCGGAAGCCAAAGAAGTTGCGATGATGCAGTTCCAGTACTACGGGATGCACACCGTGGCGGACGATATGCTGGAGAACTTCGTGAACTCGATCCTCGGCAACAAGGAGGAGGTGCGCAAAATCTACGACAAGGTAGGCGAGCGCAAGGTGATCGGTGCCGTGGCCGAACAGATCAAGGTCAACGAAAAGACCGTCACCCCGGAAGAGTTCCAGAAACTCGCCTAACCTGTTCAGGATAGTTACAGCCCACAATCGGCAGGCCAGCAAAAGACGCAACGCGTCCGCCTGCCCGCCGTAAGGGCGGTACCCTCTGCTGCGCGCATTGCTGGCCCAGGAAAGACAGCGTAAAAGCCGACAGGCTTTTCGATGGATTTCCGTCAGCGCGCAGCCAAAATACTTAGGGAATCGATTTTTACCGACCTATCCCAACCCGCAAGGCGCATTTTGACAGCAAGATGCGCCTTGTTTCGTAAAAAAAGAGTATTTTTACCTTTTACAATATTTCACACCGACGAATGGATTACAAAAAAGAGTTTGAACGGTACGCACGGCTTGGGCGGGGAATCTCCGGCATGGCCATGCACCGCTACGGACAGATTACGGCAGAATATATATCGCCCACCATCATCGAAGAGCGGCAGCTCAACATCGCCACGATGGACGTCTTCTCGCGCCTGATGATGGATCGCATCATCTTCCTCGGCGTGCCGATCTACGACGACGCCGCCAATATTATCCAGGCGCAGATGCTCTTCCTCGAATCGACCGACCCCAAGAGCGACATCCAGGTCTACCTCAACACGCCGGGCGGATCGGTGTCGGCCGGGCTGGGCATTTACGACACCATGCAGCTCATCTCGCCCGATGTGGCGACCACCTGCACCGGCATGGCCGCTTCGATGGGCGCCATCCTGCTGACGGCGGGAACCAAAGGCAAACGGTCGGCATTGCAGCACTCGCGCATCATGATCCACCAGCCGCTGGGCGGGGTCGAAGGGCAGGCGAGCGACATTGAAATTACGGCACGACAGATCCTCAAGACCAAAGAGGAGCTTTACTCGATATTGGCGGACCACAGCGGAGTGGACGTGAAGAAAATCGAACAGGACGCCGACCGCGACTTCTGGATGACCTCCAAAGAGGCGGCCGACTACGGGCTGATCGACGGGGTGCTGACCAAACGGGAAGGGATTTAAGCGAGCACAAATTTTATGGCAGACAACAATAACAAAGGAAAGACGCACGAGCACTGCTCGTTCTGCGGGGCGCCGGCCACGCAAGTGGGGATGATCATCCACGGACAGGAGGCCAATATCTGCGACAACTGCGCCGAGCGGGCCGCCGAGATCGTGCGCGAAGAGATGGAGAACCGCACCAGGAATGAGGCGGCATCGACGATCGGGGAAGCGATGGCGCTCTATACGCCGCAGTCGATCAAGGAGTTTTTGGATCAGTACGTGATCGGGCAGGAGCGGGCCAAGAAATACATCTCGGTGGCGGTATACAACCACTACAAGCGGCTGATGCACAGCTTGTCGAACCCAGCGGCCAAAGAGGACGACGTGGATATCGAGCTGGACAAGTCGAACATTCTGCTGGTCGGCGAAACCGGAACGGGGAAGACGCTGATTGCACGGACGATCGCCCGGCTGTTGAACGTGCCGTTCGCCATCGTGGATGCCACGGCGCTGACAGAGGCGGGGTATGTGGGGGAGGATGTCGAAAGCATCCTGTCGCGGCTGTTGCAGGCGGCGGACTACGATGTGGCGGCGGCCGAGCGCGGCATTGTTTTTATCGACGAGGTGGATAAGATCGCGCGCAAGAGCGATAATCCGTCGATTACGCGCGACGTGTCGGGCGAGGGGGTGCAGCAGGCGTTGCTGAAGATATTGGAAGGGACCGTGGTCAATGTGCCGCCGCAGGGAGGGCGCAAGCATCCTGACCAGAAGTATATCCAGGTGAATACCAAGAATATCCTCTTCGTGGCGGGCGGGGCGTTCGACGGAGTGCAGAAGAAGATCGCACAGCGCTTAAATACGCGGGTTGTGGGGTACGGGCAGCAACAGAAGATCGCGGAGGTGGACCGCGAGAACCTGTTGCAGTACATCACGCCCAAAGACCTGCGGAGCTTCGGGCTGATTCCGGAGCTGATCGGGCGGCTGCCGGTGCTGACCTACCTGGAACCGCTGGGACGCGAGGCGCTGCGGCGCATCCTGACGGAGCCGAAGAATGCGATCGTGAAGCAGTACGTGCGGCTGTTCGAGCTGGACGGCGTGAAGCTGACTTTCGACGACGACGTGCTGGACTACATCGTGGACAAGGCGATCGAGTACAAGTTGGGCGCACGCGGACTGCGCTCGATCTGCGAGGCGATCATGATGGACGCGATGTTCGAGGTGCCGGCCTCCAAACGCAAGACCTTCCGCGTGAAACTGGACTACGCCCGCAGCCGGGTCGAGTCCATGCAAGTGGCCTAATTGACGATCATTTAAATTAATCGTTCGTTTTTATCACTACCCCCGTATGGGACTGCGGCTTTTTAACTTCGTTTAGGCTTCCTCCTTGTGCCTCGGCCATCGGAGCTAACTCCATGGCATCTCGGCTACTGTGTCGGTTCCTCGCGCTACCTCGCCAAAGTCCGCCAGCGGTCTTTGGTCTCAGTACGCTGCTCGGTTGTAAAAAGCGGGCCCGTCGGGGCTTTCCCGGCTGTATCTACCCGATATACTCAGGCTCCGCCGTCACCCGCTTCGGGTTGCAAAGGCCGGAGCCAGCGAGGCCAAAACGAGCGAAGCGATGTTGCAGGCCTACGCCGGGGGTGGCTCCGGCCTGCCCGGCTCGCTACGCTCGCCGCCGAAACGGGTCGTTACAACCCGGAAAGCCCCAACGAGGTTTCATTGTTCACAAAAAGAACAGTACCCTACAGGGAGATAATTATAAAACGAACCATAAATTGACAGTAATGGAACTGAACCGACTGACAGCCATTTCGCCCGTCGACGGCCGCTACCGCGGCAAAGTCGACCGGTTGGGCGACTACTTTTCTGAATACGCCCTGATCCGCTACCGCGTACAGGTCGAGATAGAATACTTCATCGCCCTGTGTGAACTGCCCTTGCCCCAGCTCGCCGGGTTCGACAAAGGGCATTACGCCTCTTTGCGGAATATCTATCGGAACTTCAGCATCGGCGATGCCGAGCGCGTGAAAGAAATCGAGCAGACGACGAATCACGACGTCAAAGCCGTCGAATACTTCATCAAAGAGAAGATGGACGCGCTGAAGCTGGGAGATGAGCGGGAGTTCGTGCATTTCGGGCTGACCTCGCAGGACATTAACAACACCGCGACCCCGTACAGCCTCAAGGCTGCGACCGACGAAGTCTATTACCCGGCCATAGACGAACTCGTCGGCAAACTCGGTGAACTGGCCGACGAATGGGGCGCCGTGCCGCTACTGGCGCATACACACGGACAGCCCGCCTCCCCCACCGTATTGGGGAAAGAGATCCGCGTCTTCGTGGAGCGGCTCGGCAAACAGATCGCACAGTTGAAAGCCATCCCCTGCCCCGCCAAATTCGGGGGCGCGACGGGAAACTTCAACGCCCATTCCGTGGCCTATCCTGAGATCGACTGGGTGGCCTTCGCCAATAACTTCGTGAACGACACCCTCGGGCTGGAACGCTCGCAGTACACCACGCAGATCGAACACTACGACAACATCGCGGCGATCTTCGACGCCTTCAAGCGCATCAACACCATCCTGATCGACCTCTCGCGCGACATGTGGACCTATATCTCGATGGAGTATTTCAAACAGAAGATCAAAGCCGGTGAGGTAGGCTCGTCGGCCATGCCGCACAAGGTGAACCCGATCGATTTCGAGAACGCCGAAGGAAATTTGGGGATGGCCAACGCCATTTTCGAACATTTGGCAGCAAAATTGCCGGTATCCCGGTTGCAGCGTGACCTGACCGACTCCACCGTGCTGCGGAACATCGGCGTGCCCATCGCGCACACGATGATCGCCATCGGCTCCCTGATGAAGGGGCTGGGCAAGCTGATCATCAACTTGGATGCGATCAACGCCGACCTCGACCGCAACTGGGCCGTGGTCGCCGAAGGGATACAGACTATCCTGCGGCGCGAGAAATACCCGAATCCGTATGAGGCGCTCAAGGCATTGACACGTACCAACAAGGGGATCACGCAGGCGGATATCGCAGCGTTCATCGACGGGCTGGACGTAAGCGATTCGGTGAAGGCGGAGCTGAGGGCGCTGACCCCGCACACCTACATCGGTCTTTTTTCCATGTAACCTATTTATAAACAAACCTTAAAAAATTACCACTATGGACAGCTACAAATGCGACGTATGCGACTGGGTCTATAACCCCGAGGAAGGATATCCCGAAGGCGGGATCGCTCCGGGCACTCCGTTCGAAGACCTGCCGGACGATTTCGAATGCCCGCTCTGCGGCGTCGGCAAAGACATGTTCAGCAAAGTCGAAAAATAACCGATCTTTTATTTTGCCCTTGTGTCGGGCGGGCATTTCCGCTCATGCCGCGGGGCACCTTCTTTCTTGTGTAACCAAGAAAGAAGGCAAAGAAGTCACCGGAAGCCGGTTTCGCCTTGTCGAAGCCCGGTGGGTTCTGGCCGGGCTTCTCAAGTCAAAACGCGACGCTTCCGGGTCTGCCGTCTCTATCCGGTTCGACCCGGAACCAGCGGAGGGTGCCGCGGGCACATCGTCAGAACTGTAATTACCCTATTGCGGCCCTCCGCCGGGGGTGGCTCCGGCCTGCGCGGCTCGCGATGCTCGCCCCTGACAAGGGGAGTTACAGCCAGGAAGCCCAATGGGCCCGCTTTTTACAAAAAGCGGCAGTTCTCTGCGGGTAAGTACAAATAAAAGATCAATTATTCCGGTATGCTTTTCCCCTTCTTGTGACTCCAGCGGGTCCGAGAAGGGGATATTTATCGCCACCAGCGGGAGAACGTACTAAAAATATACAGCCCGGCGTTATCTTTACAGGATAATTTAAGAAAACCAACCCATGGAGACATTCCTGACCGTCATACTCTTCATCTTCGTCGGCTTCTGGCTACTCGGCCTCGTCGGGCGGTGGATGCTGCGTTGGTGGATCGCCAGGAAACAGCGTGAATTCCAGCAGCAGTTCGGCGGCGACGGCACCTCCGGCGGAGGCAGCTTCGGGAACGGATCGTTCCGGGGCTTCTACGCCAACTTCGGCAAAGCGGCCGCCGACAGCCGCAAAAAGAAAAAAGAGGGCGAAGTGACCGTCACCCGCACCACCCGGCGCAGCGAATACCAAGTCGGCAAAGGCGTCGGCGAGTACGTAGAGTATGAAGAGGTCGAAACCACCCGGACCACCCTTTCCGGCGACCCGGAATAGCCGGGGAAAAGAGGTGTTCCATATCCCGTAAAGAATGATCCAAAACCGCGCTTCGGAATTCCGGAGCGCGGTTTTTTCGTGAAAATCACTACTTTTGCCTGTTCCTGACAAAATACCAACCGACAGAATATGACCCCATTTACCCTCAAAGGCTTGCGCGCCGCGGTACTCTGCACCGCCGCCGTGGCAGTTTGGAATACCGCTTCGGCACAGCAGGCAGCGAAAGGCGACGGCAACGTCGTCGCCATCTTCGGACAACAGAAAGTGGAGACCACCGACGAAGGGCGCGTTTTCCACCGGTTCCGCGAAGGGCTGCTCCTGCCCGGAGGCGTGGGCGCCGGAACCCTGTACAATGGACAGGACATGGTAGCCTGGCTTTACGCTACCGGCCGGTTCAAAACCCCGGCGGTGGGTGACAGCCTCGGCTACGCCTATCCCGCCCAGCGGGAAGCCCCGATGGCCTACCAGTCCAACCAGGAACGACAAGCCGACTCCCGGCGGGGACGCAGGCCGGGCTGGACCATGCTTCCCAACTGGATATGGAGCCCAATTACGGCCGACTCCACCGGCACATTCCGCAGCCCGCAGATGCGCTCGGCCTATCTCTACACCTCGTACGAAGCTCCCGAAACGGAGATCGCCCTGCTCGAAACCACCGGCGGGACCCGCACCTATATCAACGGCGAACCGCACGAAGGCGACCATTACGACTTCGGCTACACCCTGATCCCCGTGCGGCTGAAACAGGGCCTCAACGAGGTGATCTACACTCCGGGGCGCTTCGGCCGCGTGGAGTCGAAACTCGTGAAACCCAACAAACCGGTCATGTTCACCCGGCGCGACCTGACCCTGCCCGACCTGATCGCAGGCGAGAACGACCCGAAATGGGCGGCGATCCGCGTGGTAAACGCAACCGAAAAGCCGCTCAAGGCCATGACCATCCGCACGACCCTGACCGCCCCGGACGGACAGAAAGTGGGGAAAGCCATCGAATATCCGACCGACGACATAATGCCCTTGGCCGTTCGGAAGGTCAAATTCCAGCTTCCGGCGACCGGAAAAACCTGCCTGAACGGGCCGGTATTCGCCCATCTGGAGCTTATCCGGGACGGCGAAGTGCTCGACACGACGACCATCAAACTGCGCCAGGTATCGCCCGCCATCCATCATGAACGGACATTCGTGAGCCGCATCGACGGGAGCGTGCAGTATTACAGCGTGGCCCCGGCCCTGCGCACCGAGCCGGCCGATACGGGAGCCAAGGCCTTTATCCTGACCGTGCACGGCGCATCGGTGGAAGCCCGCAACCAGGCCCGCGCCTACAAACAAAAGGATTGGGTCAATATCGTGGCGCCGACCAACCGCCGCCCCTACGGTTTCAACTGGGAAGAGTGGGGCCGGATCGACGCGCTGGAGGTATTGGAAGAAGCGCAGCGCATCTTCAAGACCGACACCACGCGCATCTACCTGACCGGGCATTCGATGGGCGGCCACGGCACCTGGTTCCTGGGGACGACCTACCCGTCGAAATTCGCCGCCATCGCGCCGTGCGCCGGATACCCCGACATCGCGGGCTACGGGAGCGGCAGGGGGGACGAAATGCACCGCCGCAACCCGCTGTTCGAACCGTTCGAGCGGGGCGCGGCTGCCGGGCGCGTCATCGCTCTTGACCGCAACCTGAAACAGTCGGGCGTGTATATCCACCACGGTTCGGCAGACAATGTGGTACCGACTTCGCAGGCACATATCATGCGCGAGGAGCTGGGCCGTTTCCACACGGATTTCTGCTACCACGAATTCCCGGGCGGCGAACACTGGTTCGGGGACGCCAGCGTGGACTGGCCGCCGATCTTCGACTTCTTCGCCACCCACTCGATCCCCTCGGACGACCGGGTGGACGAAATAGATTTCTACACGGCCTCGCCGGCCATTTCGGCGCAGGACTACTGGCTGACGGTGGAACAGCAGGAGAGCCCTTACCGCTACACGAACGTGAATGTGCGGCGCGAGGGGGACTCCCTGATCCGGGTGGTGACGGCCGAAAACGCCGTGTTGCTGACTTTCGACCTGCCGTCCCTGAAGATGAAAGCCCCCGAAACGACGGTGGTATTCGCCGACGACCAGCGGCTGACGGTACCGACGGCCCGGAAAGCTGTCGTGGCCTACAACGAGGGCAAATGGACTGTTTTGGACGGGGTGGACCCGCAACAGAAGAATTCGAAACGCTACGGCGGCTTCAAGCAGGCTTTCGACAACAACATGGTGTTCGTCTATTCGACGGTGGGGACGCCGGAAGAGACGGCCTGGTGGCGTGCCAAGGCTCGGTTCGACGCCGAAACGTTCTATTACCGGGGGAACGGCTCGGTGGACGTTATCCCTGACCTCGAATACGAGGTGAAGAAGTACCCGAACCGCAATGTGATCCTTTACGGTAACTACGATAACAACTATGTCTGGTCTCGGTTGCTGAAGGATTGCCCGGTGCAGGTGCGTAACGGGGAGGTTTCGCTGGGGGGCTGTTCGTACAAGGGGGATGACCTGGCGG
>JAJBVQ010000074.1 GCA_020859745.1 Rikenellaceae bacterium | reverse complement strand
CCCCTACCCTGCCCTCCCCTTCTTCGGGAATCGTCAACAACTGTTTGTGGAGCCTGTACGCCTCCCGCATTCGGCGTTTGAGCAAATTGCGGGCCACCGCCCGCTTGTGGTTCCGCTTCGGCGCTATCACCATAATCCGGGCCGGGCCTGAGTCTGTGCGGAACAAATAAGTGCATTTGACCGGATAGACCAAAAACGCCTCTCCATGCGTGAAGAGGCGTCCTATTTCGTTCCGTTTGGCAAGCCGTTCGGCCTTGGGCAACGTGAAACGCCCCTTTTCCCTGAAATCGGCTTGCGCATTCATCATATTTAACCGTTTTATTTCGCCGCAGACGTCCGCCGACCGGTACCGCCACCCACGGATGCCTTGGCCGCCGCCGAAGCCGATTTGGACTTAGCGGATTTCCCCTTGCCGGCAACCGCGGGAACAACCGGTTCGGGCAGCTCTTTGATGCCGAATTCCTCGACCGATGCGCCGCCATTGAGCGCTGCGATATATTTGTCGATCGCCATGGTCAGTGAGGGATATTTCGGGGTCGGGGCCATAATATCCACCGCCAGCCCCGAAGTCAGCGCCTCGCGGGCCGTAGCATTGCCCAGAGTAGCCACGATCATCCCCTGCGGCAAAGCGGAGAAATTCTGGTGCAGCGCCTTGATATCCGCCGAACTGTAACAAGCCACCAGGTCGTACTTCTCGATGGCGATATCCGACAGGTCGGCCGGTACGGTATGAGCCAAAATAATCTTGGTGAACTTCACGCCCGCCTTAGCCAACAGCTGCTGTATCTCCGGCTTATGCGGGTCGGAGAGGGCCACCAGGAACTTTTCGTCCTTGTGCTTGCCCACCACCTCCATCAGATCGGCAAAGGTTGCCGTCCCGTAAAATATCTTGCGTTTGCGGTAAACGATGTATTTCTGTAGGTATAACGCGATGGCCTCGGTGACGCAGAAATATTTCATATCCTCCGGCACGGCGATTCTGCACTCTTCGCAGATTCGGAAAAAGTTGTCGATCGTCTTTCTGGAGGTAAAGATAACGGCCGTATGGGCCAACACATCCACCCGCTGGGCGCGGAATTCCTTGACGGTAACCCCCTCCACGGTAATAAAGGGACGGAAATCGATCTCGACTTTATGCCTGGAGGTAAGTTCCGAGAAAGGTGACTTATCTGACGACGGGGCCGGCTGGGAGATAAGTATCTTTTTTACTTTCAACGTATTCACTATAATTAATTGATCCCACTCTTCCGAATTGCCAGGGCGATAATGAAGCTCACCGGCAGGATTTCGACGGTGCAAAGGTACAAAAACCATTGCAATTTAGAAAACGACCTTATCCTAAAGTATTTATATAGAGAGATAAAGTGATAAGCGACCAATCCGGCCAGCACGATCATACCCAATTCGAACAGCCGCCCGCTGACGCCTATGATCACAGCCAGGGGAGTATAGAAAACCGCGATGAAAGCAATGTCGATCCGGTTAATGAAAGTGATCTGGCGGAAAGCATCCTTGTCGTCCGTCAGCCACCGCATCACGCCGAATGCCACCCGGCGGTAAACCACCACGCCCAGGAACGCGGCCACCGCACCGAAGAACAGGTAATAACTCTCCACCCGGGGCAACTGGATCTCCAGCCACGCCATCACCAGCGAAGCGCCGCCCAGGATAGCCAGGGTCATGCCGCTGCGCAGGAAATAGACGAAATCGGCACCCTGTCCCTCCATCAACGTGAGCGTATCCTCCATATTGCCGATGTTTTTCAGGCAACTCATCATATCCCGCCGGAAACGATACAGGATGTAACAGTAAAAACAGATCAGCACCACCATGACCGCCGAGGTTTGCCATGGCTCCGGCCCTTCGTCCACCCGGTTGACCGGCCCGCGCGGCTCCATTTCGGCCGACACGGTCGATCCGGCGCCCCACACTTCCGAGGCTGACTTGACCGGATGCAGCAGCCACGCCGTATCCGACCTGACAACCATCGTTTCCTTATCCAGCCACGGGGTAGCTCTCCACGGGACATGGGCCGTGGCTGTATCTTGCGTCGATGTCGGATCGTATAATATATAGGGCGCCTTCATCCGGTCCGGTAAACTTGTTCAAGGAGGTGTATCCGTTGCAAAGGTAAGATTTCCCCGGCGAACGGCTGTGCAAAACCTGTGCACATTTTCATTTGCGGATATCCAACCTCCTGATTTGAAGCATCCGGAATTTTCGCTCGTTTTGTGGATAAGCTGTGTGAAGATTTTCAAATTTTCACGGGGAACCTTATTGCAGATTCCGAGGAAAAAAACATATGGATTTTTTCCTTTGCGTTCCTATAAAAAGTTATTGTTTTCTGTAAACATCCTTCACCCTTCCGCACACCAAACTTACGGACAATTTTCCGGAGTTTCCGGCTGTGGATAACTCAACCGGGCCGAATGTAGATATTATATCTCAACTCATAGAAAATCAAATTGATAATAAGTTTATATATGTTTACGGACATTCCATAAAATGTGGATAACAGACTATACAACCCTATTTGGAAGATTTTATCCACGCCGTCCACAACGATTATTATTCTACTTTAATTTAAATCAACTTTATATTTCTTTTATATTTAAATGAAATCGGTTGCGGCAGTGAACCGATATTTTTTATCGGACAATGCGCCGTAAACAAAAAAAATGATTATCTTTGCCGTCCGAACTCCCTGACAGCAGGGGAATTGAAAGGAGGTTAAGTTTTTTTTGAGGTCTGTCCGGATACGGATAAAGACCGAATTCGAACCGACAGGACGAACAAATTAATTGCGGCAAGGGGTTTCCTTGCGGGTATCGCATCCGGGAACGGATTGCGGTGCCGGCTTCTTTCAATCATTCATGTAAATTAAAAAAAAGATTGTTATGATAATCATGCCGATCAAAGAGGGCGAAAACATCGAGCGCGCCCTGAAGAAATTCAAACGCAAGTACGAAAAGACGGGGGTCATCAAAGAGCTCCGCGCACGCCAATACTTCACCAAACCGTCGGTGAAAAACCGGGTGCAGAAGCTGAAAGCTATCTACGTACAGGGTTTGCAGCGGGAAGAGGAGTAATTTTTCCGGTCTGCGAAGTAAATCGACGAGGTGTTCCCATTATAAGGGGACACCTCGTTTGTTTTCCGGAGCGAAGGGCGGTGCGCTGCCTTGAAAAAAACGTTTTCGGTACGGCATTTGCGAAAAATGATTATCTTTAGGGGGTAAATTCGGAATACAAGGTTTGAGCGATATACGAAATATCGAGAAAGACAAAGAGTTCGACGAGCAGATCAGGCCTCAGGAACTCGGCGCTTTCAGCGGGCAGGACAAGATCGTGGAGAACCTCTCCATATTCATCAAGGCCGCTATTATGCGGGACGAAGCGCTGGATCACGTCCTGCTGCACGGGCCTCCGGGACTGGGGAAGACCACGCTGGCCAACATCATTACCAACGAACTGGGGGTGACCATGAAGGTGACTTCCGGGCCTGTTTTGGACAAGCCGGGGGATTTGGCAGGACTTTTGACCAATCTGGGGGAGGGGGACGTTCTTTTCATCGACGAGATACACCGGCTGTCGCCGATTGTGGAGGAGTACCTCTACTCCGCCATGGAGGATTACAAGATCGACATCATGCTCGACAAGGGGCCGAGCGCGAGGTCGGTGCAGATCAAGCTGAACCCGTTCACGCTGATCGGGGCCACCACCCGGTCGGGATTGCTGACCTCTCCGCTGCGGGCGAGGTTCGGGATACAGTGTCACCTGCAATACTACGATACTGCTACTTTGCAGGGCATTATCAAACGGTCGGCGGCGGTGCTGGGGATACCTATCGACGAGCGGGCGGCGGGCGAGATCGCGGGAAGGTCGCGCGGAACGCCCCGTATTGCCAATGCGTTGCTCCGGCGCGTGCGGGATTTCGCCATGGTGCAGGGAACCGGGAAGATCGAATTGGACATTACCCGGCGTGCTTTGGACGCCTTGGATATAGATACCCGCGGATTGGACCAGATGGACAACCGGATACTTTCGACTATCATCCACAAGTTCGGCGGGGGGCCGGTGGGATTGGGAACCATCGCTACGGCGGTGAGCGAGGATGCCGGGACCATCGAGGAGGTCTACGAACCGTTCCTCATCAAGGAGGGTTTCCTCAAGCGCACGCCGCGGGGGCGGGAGGTGACGCCACTGGCTTACCGGCATTTGGGGATAGATATGCCGGGACTGGTTCCCGACCAGGGAGAGTTGCAATTTTAAACCTTTAATTTTCCGCTGCGTTCAAGACATAGGAGGTGCGAACCAAACGTTAAAACCAATAAATAAACCTAACTGCAATGAAAAAAGTAATTCTGCTGATGGCCGCTTTGATGGCCGTCTCCTTCTCCGCCCAGGCCCAGAAGAAATCGAAAGCCGAAAAGGCTGCCGAAAAAGCCAAGAAAGAGATGATGACCGCTGCGTTGATCGACCGTGTCGTACCGGCTAAGAACTTCCAGTTCGTGCCGTACGAATACATCCAGAACAACACCGGTACGACTACCATCACCCGTTACGAGTACACCAAGATCCGCCCGAACTCGCTGGAAGTTTACATGGTGAACTGCCCCGGTGTGAACACCAACCGTTACGACTGGGTTTCCAGCGAAAAGAAAAAGGACGTATGGATTGTGAAACTCAAAGCGGTGGCCGATAACGGGAATAACCTGAACTTCGACTTCGCCATCAACTCGAAAACGGGGATCGCCACCCTGCGTGTACGTTCGAACAAATCGCTCGACCAGAACAATCCGGGCGGCCAGAACTCGATCACGTACAAAGGCAACATCCGCGAATATTAGTATTCGTTCGGCGCCTGCCGATTTGACAGCCGGAAGCCAGCACTGGCTTCCGGCTTTTTTTATTCCTAAAAAATGGAAACCGCTTGCAGGATTGCTTCGGATAACTTATCTTTAAAGCAGTTACCAAGTGCCGATTCGCGATGAAAAGACTATTATACCGGTTGGCCGGGTCAGCAGCGTTGATCGCAGCCATTTGTTTTTGCTCAATAGATACCGTACAGGCGGAAAAGTGGCTTTCCCAGGAGCAGCAGGTCGCCCAGCAGGCCGCTTTGCGCGGAATGACGGCGGAGGATATGGTGGACAGTTTGGTACGGGTCCTCGATTTTCAGTTTATTCCGGGGAATGTGGATGGGCAGTTGGACGGCAAGTATGCGATCTATAAATTCCGGAACACGCCGGGGTTTCCGCTGTGGCTGATGATCAATATGGGAGGGCCTTTGACGGTGAATAAAAGGTTATTTACCGTCAACCGGATAGAAAACAAGGTGAAAGACGATGTGCGGGTATGGCTCGTGAATCTCAGTTGCGCGGATTCGGTCAACGGTAAGTTCGACCTCCAGTTCGTGATCGAGGCGGCTACGGGGAAGGCGGTGCTGGAGGTTACGCAGACGGAGAAAGGAGTGGTGCCGCCACCGGAGTCGGAAACCAACCGGAATCAGGGTTCCTTTATGTTTCAGGGATATATTTTCCCGGAATATTTCATCTACACCTACAAAAACGATAAGCAAAAGAAGCGTGCCCGGCAAACCGAGGAACAACTCGATTTGCTGATACCGCAGCTCGATTTCAGCGTCGGGGGAATGACCGTCAACCCGACCCTGCTTGAGAGGAGGTTCGCCACCCTGGTTTATCTGGACAAACATAACGATATGTGGTATATCCGTTTCGAATTTCCTGCGGAGAGGAACAGGAACCTGAAGATCTCCGTGGAAGATCTGGCGATCAATGCACGAACGGGGGAAACTTTTATCCGGGCCGGCTCCTACGATTACCTGGAAAAGAACTGGATGCATTCCCGGTGGAGGAATACCGTCTTCACGACCTCCAATTAAGGTTGTGTCCGATCCTATTCTAAACCAAATAAACTGATCATATGAACACATCGAATCTGAAGGGGGCATGCCTCTCTTTACTGGCGGGTCTGGCTATGGCCGCGATGCCGGGCGTTCAGGCGAATGCGCAGGAAGGAGCGGGCGCCTTGTCTGCCGCTCATATCGACAAATGGGTGGAAGACGTGAAATTCCAGTTTCTGCCCAATACCTTGCAACCTGAGGAGAGCAATGCGGGTGCGGTGCAGGGTTATTTCAACAATACGCCCGGGTTTCCGCTGTGGCTGATGATGGATATGGGGGGAGCTTTGCCGGTCGATAAAGATCATTTTTCCGTCAACAGTTCGGAAAAGGATGCCGACGGCGTGTGGATTCTGGATCTGAGTTGTGTCGATTCCGTCAACGGTTTTTTCAAACTCAGTTTCGCCATCGACTCGAAGAGCGGCGATGCGGCCCTGAAAGTGGCTACGCCTACGGAGGGGGATATTGCTTTGTATCAGGGAAAGATAGGGCCTTACGAAGGGCCGGGGATGCCCGATTTCAGGAATGACAAGAAAGCGGAGGAAGCCCGGTGGACCGCCGGTGTGCTCGACAGGATTATTCCGGCGCTCGACTTTACCGTGAAACTCAATGCGGAACTTTACGGAAACAAAGCCAAGATCATTGTTATCCCGACGAACGTTCAGGCCTGGACTCCGAGGAAATTCGACGCCGATGGCTATACGGTAATATGCTGCGAAAAACAGAACGGTATCTGGTATGTGCGCTTGCAGATCGGTGAAGAAACTTTGGTCAGTGAAGCGATGTACCTCGACCTGGCGATCGATTCGTGGACCGGCGACGTCAATTACCGGATGGGCCTGGCCGATAAATTGCGCCCGAACTGGCGGTCGATCGTGGACGGCAGGGTGGAGTTGCCGGATTGAACGGATTCCCGCGCAGTAGCGCGATTCCCGCAAAAAGCGTAAATTTGTGGGTGGTCGGCCTTTGTGCCGGCCGCCTTATTTGTTTTTTATTTATATGGAAAAAGGAAAACTGACCGAGAACCTCGCGGAAAACGACAAGGAGAAGGTTGTGCTGGCGGCTGTCGTGCGCGACAGGCAGGAGATGCGCGAGGCGGAGGAATACCTCGACGAACTGCGCTTCCTGGCCGAAACGGCGGGGGTCGAAACGGTGGCCGTATTCACCCAGAAACTGCCCTATCCCGATAAGCGGACATTCGTGGGGAGCGGCAAATTACAGGAGATCAAGGAGTATATCGCCGATAACGAGATCGGCGCCGTGATATTCGATGACGAGCTGTCGCCGTCACAGACCCGGAACCTCGAAAAAGAACTGGGGATCAAGATACTGGACCGTACCCGGCTGATCCTCGATATTTTCGCCCAGAGGGCGACTACCGCCTATGCCAAGACCCAGGTAGAGCTGGCGCAGCTGCAATACCTGCTGCCCCGCCTGACCGGGATGTGGACCCACCTCGAACGGCAGCGCGGGGGAACCGGAACCCGGGGCGGGGCCGGGGAACGGGAGATCGAGACCGACCGCCGCATTATCCGCGACCGCATCGCCCGGCTCAAAGAGCAGTTGGTGAAGGTAGACCGCCAGATGGCGACCCAGCGCAGCGGGCGCGGGTCGCTGGTGCGGGTGGCTCTGGTGGGGTATACCAACGTCGGGAAATCGACCCTGATGAACATGCTCAGCAAAAGCGAGGTCTTTGCAGAGAACAAGCTCTTCGCCACCCTCGATACTACGGTGCGCAAGGTGGTGCTCGAAAACCTGCCTTTCCTGCTTTCGGACACGGTCGGGTTTATCCGTAAACTGCCCACGCAGCTGGTCGAGTCGTTCAAATCGACGCTGGACGAGGTGCGGGAGGCCGACCTGCTGCTCCATGTGGTGGACATTTCGCATCCGAATTTCGAAGACCAGATTAACGTGGTCAACCAGACGCTGCACGACATCGGGGCGGGGGATAAGCCGGTATTCCTGATCTTCAATAAGATAGATGCCTACACATACGTGAAGAAAGATGAGGACGACCTGATGCCCGAAACGCGCGCGAACTGGACGCTGGAACAGTTGCAGAAAAGCTGGATCGCCCGGAACAGCGGGATGCCCTGCATCTTTATTTCGGCGCGCGACCGGATCAATATCGACAAACTGCGCAAAGACCTGTACGGAATGGTGCGCGAGATACACGAAGGGCGTTACCCGTTCAACAACTACCTCTATTGATGCCGGAAACGTTACAAGACAGGATTTTCACCGACACGGGTACCGAAGCGGGCTTCGAACGCACGGCTTTGGAGGTGTTCCGCTTCCAGGCTTCGGCGTGCGAGCCTTACCGGCAGTATATCGGCCTGTTGGGGGTGAATCCGTCAGAAGTCACTGATATAAGGCATGTTCCGTACCTGCCGGTGGAGTTTTTCAAGACGCGCCGGATCTACTGCGGGCCTGACGGGAAGGAGCCGGAAATCGTCTTTACCAGTAGCGGGACAACGGGCCATGAAACGAGCCGGCACTATGTCGCTTCGGCGGCGCTTTACGACCGCTCGTTCACGGAGGGGTTCTCTCATTTCTATGGGCCGGCGGCGGGGTGGAGCATTTTCGCCCTGTTGCCTTCGTACATGGAACGTTCGGGGTCGTCGCTGGTCTGGATGGCGGAGCGTTTGCAGGGGCAAAATAAGGCTTGTGGCGGCTTTTATCTGTACGACCACGACAAACTGACCGCTGACTTAAAGAAAGCGGCGGAAAGGGGCGAGAAAATCCTGCTGATCGGGGTGGCGTTTGCGCTGCTGGACTATGCGGAATACCTCTCCGCAATCCCGGAACGAGGCTTGCATTTGCCGCCCGACGCTGTGGTGATGGAGACAGGCGGAATGAAGGGACGCAGACGGGAGGTTTTGCGAGAAGAGATGCACCAAACTTTATGCAAGGCATTTGGCGTCAGGGCTATACACTCGGAATACGGGATGACGGAACTGCTGTCGCAGGCCTATTCGGCGGGGGAGGGGCTGTTCCGTTGCCCGCCGTGGATGCGGGTTACGACACGGGATTTGCAGAATTCTTTACAGCCGTTGCAGGAGGGGCAGGCCGGAGGGGTTAATATCATCGACCTGGCGAACCTCTGGTCGTGCTCTTTTCTGGCGGTGCAGGACAGGGGGATCGTGTACGGAGACGGCTCGTTCCGGGTGCTGGGGCGGATCGAAGGGGCGCAGCTCCGGGGTTGTAACATGTTGATCGAATAAAGGTTATGGCAGCGGCGCACCTACTCAAAAAACTGGCTTCGCAAACGGCGGTGTACGGCATTAGCGCGATACTGGCGAAGTTCCTGAACTACCTGCTGACCCCGTACCTGACCCGGATCATGTCCGACGACATTTACGGGCAGGTCAACCTGTTGTACGGGATCATCCCGTTCGCCAACGTGGTGCTGACCATGGGACTGGCGACGGGCTATTTCCGGTATGCGGCGAAGTGTCAGACGCTGGGGGATAAGCGGCAGCTTTTTACCACCGCGTGGGGGGCGGTCACACTTATGGCGTTGCTGTTCGGTGGCGTGATGGCCTTCTGCAACGGTTCGCTGGCAGAGGCGATGCGGTTGGCGCCGGAGTGCATTGCCGTGATGACGGCCCTGATCGTGGTGGACAATATCGCGGCCATACCGCTGGCTGCGCTGCGCGAACAGGGGAAGGCCGTTTACTATACGGTCGTCAATGTGTCGGGGGTGCTGGTCAACGTCGGATGCTGTATCCTGTTCTACACCTATATCCCGGGGGCGACGGGCAATCCGGTGTGGGTGTTGGCGGCCAACCTGGTTGCCAGCACGGTGTCGCTTCTGCTTCTGTTGCCGAACACGCTGAAGCTGGTTTCGAAGGCTTTCTCGCCGCAGCTGTTGCGGAGCATTTTCACCTACTCCATACCGCTGATGATGGCGGGGATCATGGGGGTTTCGGGCGACTTTATCGACCGTCAGCTGATCTATTTCATGCTTCCGGAGGATATCGCCAGCGCGCAGTTGGGGATCTATACGGCGGTGGCCAAGATCGCGGCCATGTTGATGATCTTCCGGCATATCTATACGCTGGGGGCCGAGCCTTTCTTCCTGCAGGGCTTCTCCAAGGAGGATTTCAGGGCGGCCAACGCTTCGGCCACCAAGTATTTCACCATTGCCGGGATTGCTATTTTCCTGGTGCTTTCGCTCTTCTCGCGGGAGTTCGCCTATATCGTCGGTTCGGATTTCCGGAGCGGGATGGGAGTGTTGCCGCTCCTGCTGCTGGCCAACCTTTTTGCGGGGATACTGGTCAACCTTTCGTTCTGGTACAAAGCGGCGGACAAGACGCGTATTGCGATCTATATCACGGGGTTGGGGGTGGTTATTACCGTCATCATCAACGTGCTGCTGATCCCGTCGATGGGGTATCACGGGGCGGCGGTGGCGCGGGTCGTGTCGATGCTGCTGATGGTGGTGGTGAGCTACTTCCTGTGCCAAAAATATTTCCCCGTGCCGTTCGACCTACGGCGGATCGGGTTCTATTTCCTGCTGGGAGGAGTGATCTTCTGGCTGTCGCATGCCACGGCGCTTTTGCCGGGCGGGGAACGAATTGCGCTCAATTTTTTACTACTTTTGATCTATCTTCTTATTGCGTTTAAGATTGAATGGGGAGAGCATAAACAAAGTCTTATAATGGAAAAAGTAAAAGTGATCAACCGTTCCGGCAATCCGCTGCCGCAGTACGAAACCCCGCAGGCCGTGGGCCTCGACGTGCGGGCCGATACGCGTGAACCGATGATTATCAGGCCGTTGGAGCGGGTGATGGTGCCGACCGGGTTGTATTTCCAGATTCCGGAAGGGTACGAGATACAGGTGCGGCCCCGCAGCGGGCTGGCGGCCAAACACGGGATCACGGTGATCAACACGCCGGGAACGATCGACCCCGACTACCGCGGCGAGCTGAAAGTCCTGTTGGTGAACCT
>JAJBVQ010000091.1 GCA_020859745.1 Rikenellaceae bacterium | reverse complement strand
TCTCTATATTGATCGCTTGTCTGGCGGGCGGGGGCGTCGTTGCCTGCGGGGGACGTTCTTCTTCGGGGAACCCTTCGGCTGACGGCGGGGGTGCTGGTTTGCTGACGGTGGCTTTGCCGTTGGCGGATAGCGCGAACCTCAATCCTAAGGGGGACTATGTGTCGGCGCGCTCTTACGATACCATCGCGATGGGGCGGATCGCGGAGGGGGACGTGGTTGAAGGCAGGTTCCGGGTGGTCAATGTTTCGGACAAGCCGCTGGTGATCGTGCAGATGATTACCGGCTGCGGGTGCACGACGGCGGATTACGATCCGGCGCCGGTTCCGGCGGGGGACAGCATCACGGTGACGTGGCGCTTCGACAGCCGGGGACGCTTCGGGCAGCAGTTCAAGTCGATCGAGATCATTACGGCCGAGCGACAGTGCGCCACGGTTTACCTGGACGGCGAAGTTTATATGCCGGGGAAAAACTGATGCGGTACGAATGCCGGTAAGGAATTTTGCACGGCATTTGCACTAAATGGGCTGGGATTCCGTTATAAGTTACGGAGAAAACAATAAAAACAACTAAATAAAACAGAAAAATTCATGACACTCAACACAATCATGCTTCAGGCGGCCCAGGGCGGCGCTGCGGCGGGAGGCAGCAACTGGTCGTTCATCGGGATGATGGTACTGATCTTCGTGGTAATGTACTTCTTTATGATCCGTCCCCAGCAGAAACGCCAGAAGGAACTGAACCGGTTCCGCAGCACGCTGGAGAACGGTACGAAAGTGATCACCGCCGGCGGTATCTACGGCACCGTTAAGGAAGTGAACGACGAGAGCGTGCTGATCGAGGTCGATAACGGGGTGAAGCTCCGTATCGCCAAGAGCATGGTGATGCGCGATCCGTCCGATATGATCCAGAAGTAAAGCCGAGGGATCGTTACCGACCCTACGAGCGCAGCGGCTTTCTCCCACGGGAGAAAGCCGCTGCGCTTGTATTGTTTTGGGGGATTTATGGAAGATGCAAAACCGTCGGTTGGCGGAAATCGACGTCGTCAAACATTTGCACCGATTTGGTGCCTGAGTTTCGCACTGACTTTATTTCATGGTCGACGATCATTTTGAGTCCCATCCAACTTGTCCGTCAGAAGCCCCTCTTTAGACCGGAGTCCGGAGTATCCTATCGGAAGTCGATCACCTCGATACCCGGATGCCCTTTGGCGTCGAACCGGAAAGTGGCTTCGCTCACATGTACGCCGGGTTGCAGCTTTTCCAACCGTAATTCGATCGGGTTGTCCGACGACGGGGTGGTGATGGTGATGCGCTCCGGCAGCGAGGTCGCCGGGTCGATATATAAGGTCATAGAAGTGTAATCCGGCGTCTTTTCCTTGGGAGTCAGCTCAACGACCTGCAAAGTCTTACCCTTGGCGTCGGTCACGCCCGGCAGCGACCGGTGGTTGTAATCCTTCGGGTCGATGTTCATCAGTTTCGACGGATTCGAGAGCACGCTGGGATTGTTCGGGTCGAGCCGCTCGATGGTCACCTCCTGTTGCTGCGGGATGTAGTTCCACAGCGTCGTCCCGTCGTA
Organism: Rikenellaceae bacterium; assembly: GCA_020859745.1. Taxonomy (GTDB): domain Bacteria; phylum Bacteroidota; class Bacteroidia; order Bacteroidales; family Rikenellaceae; genus Rikenella. The sequence continues at coordinate 9,314 of JAJBVQ010000091.1, read as the reverse complement.
AAACAGCTCCTGTCCCCGGACTTTGGCTGCGAACCGGCGGCCGCTGACCGTCAAATTTCCTTTTACGGAACCTTCCCCTTCGATGGCCGCCGTGAAGTCGAGTGTATAACTGGTATAGGAGCGCACCTTTTCGCGCAGCTTGCCCAGAACGGCTTCCGACTGCCCGTCGGCCGATGCGCCGGTGGCGGAGAGACCCAGCAGGCAGATAATCAGTAGTTTTTTCATCGTTAAGATAGATTGTCGAGTATCATTTCCAGCGACATCGGGTCGCTGACCAAAACCTGCCGCGGTTTGCCGCCCCCTTCGCTGTGCCCGACGATGCCCGCCGCTTCGAGCTGGTCGATCAGCCGTCCCGCGCGGTTGAAACCGATCGAGAATTTGCGTTGGATGGTCGATGCCGATCCCATCTGGTTGGCCACCACATACCGTGCCACCTCCTCGAACAACGAGTCGCGTTTGGTCAGCACGTCCCCGCTCACCGATGACGATTCTTCCCCTTCCGGCGTATATTCAGGCAATTCGTATGCCGTCGTGTATCCCTGCTGGTGTTCGATGTGGTCGGTGATGCGATCCACCTCCGGCGTGTCGATAAAGGCGCACTGTACGCGCGTCACCTCGTTGCCCGTGGAGATCAGCATATCCCCGCGCCCGACAAGCTGGTTGGCCCCCGGCTGGTCGAGGATAGTGCGGGAGTCGATCATGCTGGTCACCCGGAACGCGATGCGGGCCGGGAAGTTGGCCTTGATCACCCCGGTGATGATATTGGTGGTCGGGCGCTGGGTGGCGATAATCAGGTGGATTCCCACCGCCCGCGCCAGCTGCGCGATACGGGCGATCGGGGTTTCGATCTCGCGTCCGGCGGTCATGATCAGGTCGGCGAACTCGTCGACGATCACCACGAAGTAGGGCAGGAACCGGTGCCCCTTCTCCGGATTGAGCCGGCGGTTGATGAATTTCTCGTTGTACTCCTTGATATTCCGCACTTTGGCCGCTTTGAGCAGGTCGTAGCGGGCGTCCATCTCGATACAAAGCGAATTCAGGGTATAAATGACCTTCTGCGTATCGGTAATGATCGCCTCCTCGGCGTCCGGCATCTTGGCGAGGAAGTGCTTTTCGAGCTTTGCGTACAAAGTAAGCTCCACCTTTTTCGGGTCCACCAGCACGAATTTCAGCTCCGCCGGGTGCTTTTTGTAGAGTAGCGAGGTGATAATGGCGTTCAGCCCCACTGATTTCCCCTGCCCCGTGGCCCCCGCCACCAGCAGGTGGGGCATCTTGGCCAGGTCGAACACAAAGGTTTCGTTCTGGATGGTCTTGCCCAGCGCCACCGGCAGGTCGGCGTGGGAGTCGTGGAATTTCGGCGACTTGATGACCGAGTACATCGAAACGACCTCTTTGTCCTTGTTCGGCACCTCGATCCCTACAGTTCCCTTGCCCGGAATCGGGGCGATGATGCGGATCCCCAAGGCCGACAGGCTCAGCGCGATGTCGTCTTCGAGGTTCTTAATCTTGCTGATGCGCACGCCCGGTGCCGGCACGATCTCGTACAGGGTCACCGTCGGCCCGATGGTCGCCTCGATGGTGTCGATCCGGATGCCGAAGTTCTCCAGTGTCGTGACGATCCGGTTCTTGTTCTCCACCAACTCCTCGTCCGTCACGGTCACGCGCCGCGTATGGTCGTCCAGCAACTCCACCGGAGGTTTGCGGTAATGCGACAGCTCCAGCGTCGGGTCGTACAGGTCGCTGCTGTTGATTACCTCGTCGTCTACCTGTTCCTCTTCCGGTTGCTCGACTATAAAGCCCGGATCGTCCTCTTGCGGGGCATGTGCCTGGGGCTGCGGCGCCGGTTGCGGCGCATCGAAAGAGTAGTCCGGCCCGATTGCAGAATGTGCGGCCTGCTCCACAGCCGGCTGCAAGGGTACGGATCGTACCTGCGGTTCGGTCGCCGGTTCCCGTTGCACAGTCCGGGTAGCCAGCGTGAAGTTGATCTCCTCTTCCGGCTCTTCTTCCTTTATTGTGCCTGCCGGCATCTCTCGCTGGAAAGCTGCGGCATCGCCGTTGCCGGAATAAGTCTGATAAACGTAGTAAGCCTCCCGGTCGAACGAGTAGATGACCGGCATATTCCAGTCGTCGTAGCCGATCAGGTAGCCCCACGAGCCGTCGGTATTCTGCACCAGCCTTGCCCGGTCTGCCGGTTCGGGTTGCGGATAACCGGCAGCAGGCTGGGCCGGGGATTCCCGAACCGCTCCGACAGGTTCGGCCGATACCGTTTCCCTCGGAATCTCCGGTTGCGTTTCCGCACCGGATATTCCTTCTACGGACGGTGGAGCCAGTATCTCAGGAACAGGTTGTACCTCAGGCTGTGCCGCTTGCTGCAAGGCCAGCTCTTTGCGCCGCTCTTCCAAAGCCGCCCGCATCCGCAGCATCTTTTCCTGCGCTTCGAGCCGCTGCGTCTCCTGCCGCAGCCGCTGTTCCTCCCGCCTGCGGCGGTTGTAGGCCCTCAGCTTCGAAGCCCAGCTGCGTATCAGAAGGCCGTTGGCATAGTACAAGGTGGCGCAGAAAGCCGCCACGATCAATAGCGAAGTCCCTTCGTATCCGATCATGGCGTCAAGCCACTGGGCGATGAATACGCCGTGCGTGCCTCCCCACCCGCTGCCGAACACCTGCGGGTCGGGGCCGAAGAAGTGCCCGGCGGCAATCGAGCCGACGATCATCAGCAGGATCGTGGATCGTATGGCCCGCCGCAGGCGCATGGATTTGAGTCGGAGCAGTTTGATGGCGATAAAAAAGACGATCAGCGGCAGCAGCTCGCCGAAGATCCCGAACCAGCGGCCCACGATGCTGTTGGCGAGGATCGCGCCGATACGGCCGCCCCAGTTCATGGCGTCCTGCCGCACGTTGGTGAAGAGGTTGCCCCAGGTGGCGATGTTCTGGTCCACGTCCCAGTAGATCAGGTAAGAGAAGGTGGAAACGGCCAGGTATCCCGCCACGAATAGCAGGATCAGGCTGAGCCAGATATAGCGGTCGCTCGTCCCTTCGTCTTCCGGTATCGGGGCGGGTTTGCGCGGCGGCGCGGGCCGTTGGCCCCGTTTGGGGAGCGACCGGGAAGTTGGCGCGGCAACAGGGCGCCGGCCGTTTGCAGTCGGAGATGCCGCAGGCTGGCGGCTGGCGACACGCTGAACCCGGTCGGTGCGCAGCCGGTCGGGGTTCGTTGCCGCAGCCTTGGCAGCCGGGGCCGGCGCAGTGCGGCGGGAACTCTGTCCCGCAGGCCGTGATCCGGCAGTGCCGCGCGAGGCGCGCCGGTCCTGTTCGGCCCGTTGTGCGAGTTTGTCTACCTGTCGTTTCGCTGCCATTTTATTTGCCGTTCCCCGTTTCGTTATAGCTGTTTTTGTATTGCTGCGCCCTTGCCTTGAGCCGTTCGATATCTTCTTGATCCCCGCTTCCGATGAAGCGATGGACTCCTAACTCGGTACTGTCGGTCAGCAAATTCCGTTCCCGGAGCAATTCGAGGGTGTGCCGGGCGATGGCCGGGGCCGGGTTGATGATCTCCATCTCCCGGCTGCCGATAATGCGGCGTATCGCTGCGGTCAGCAGCGGATAGTGGGTGCAGGCGAGCACGAGTTTGTCAGCCCCTTCGGCCAGCATCGGTTCGATATAGGCGCGCAGCAGCGTTTCCGTTTCGGGGGCATCCTCCAAACCTTTCTCGACCTGTTCGACCAGTCCGTTCCCGGCGGTGGCGATAATTCGTACGCCGGAAGCGTATTTTTCAGCGGTCCGGCGGAACATATCGCTGTTGACGGTATATGCCGTGCCGAGTACTCCGATCACTCCGCTCTTGGTTGAAAGTGCCGCCGGTTTGACGGCGGGTTCCAGCCCTACGAAGGGCAGTCCGGGCCATCTTTCTCTCAAGTTCCCTATGGCGGCGGTGGTAGCGGTGTTGCAGGCGATGACGATGATCTTGACCCCTTCCCGCACCAGTCTCTCCACGCCTGCTGCGACGAGCGATTCGATCTCCTGTCGACTTTTCCCCCCGTAGGGGCAGTTAGCGCTGTCAGCCCAATATACGACCTCCTCCTGCGGCATCGTCCGGACGATCTCGGTCCAGATGGTGATGCCGCCCATGCCGGAGTCTATGATGCCGATGGGGGAGCGGTTGCCGGAGGTCATGTTTGCCTGTGGTTACGGTTAGCAAAGATACAAAAAAGCGTGGGGCTCCGAAAATTTTCGGAGCCCCACGCCGTATATCCCGTAAAGGGAATGTTTACTTGATCCCGAGCGATTGCTTTACCAGCGGCAGGAGGTTGGTCATCTGCGCTTCGTTGTAGTAGAGCAGCGGGCCAGCGGCCAGGTCGAATACGGCGGTCAGGCTTTGCTCTTTGGCTACCTTGGTGATAGCGGCCTGTGCTTTCTCCATAACCGGTTTAAGCAGTTCTGCCTGTTTGGTCTGGAGCTCCTGGTTCGCGGACTGCTGGAACTCTTCGATGCGGGTCTGCAGGTCGAAAAGGTCTTTCTCTTTCTGTTTGCGGACGGTTTCGGACAGAGTGCTCAGGTTATTTTGCAGTTCCTGCGCCTTGGAGGTCATTTCGGTACGCATGGCGGTGAACTGGCTTTCGAGCTCTTTGCCCAGGTCGTTCATTTTGCTCTGCACGGAATCGGTTTCCGGCATGGATGCGATCAGTTCCTGCGAATTGAGGTAACCGAATTTCTGCTGTGCGTTGGCCGAACCCGTTCCGATGAACAGGAATGCAGCTGCTGCGGCCAGCGCGAAGGTCAGTTTCTGTGAGATTTTCATAGTCGTTGGATCTTGTGTTATTAATTTTTCAGTTGTTGTCTTTATACAAACGTCGTGCTTTTTTTCGAGATTAAAAAGTCTGGCCCAGCGAGAAGCTGAATTTTCCGCCGGCGGCCTTGCCGTTCGAGTCGTTGGTCTTGTCGAACCCGTAGCCCCAGTCGATCCCCAGCATACCGAGGTAGGGCAGGTAGACGCGCAGGCCGATCCCCGCCGCCCGCTTGAGGCTGAAGGGTTTGAATTCGGAGAGTTGCTGGAAGGCGTTCCCGGCTTCGCCGAACGCCAACGCGTAAACCAAAGTCCCGCCCGTCCTTACCAGCGGATAGCGCATCTCGATGGTGTATTTGCTGAAGATGCGGGCATACACCCCATAATCGGCCAACGGAGTCAGTGCGTTGTTCTTGTACCCGCGCAGGCCGACGGTCTCCACCCCATAAAGGCTGTACCCCGAAAGGCCGTCGCCGCCCATCTGGAAACCTTCGAACGGCGAGGGTTTGTGCTTGTTGTAGCTGCCCAGGTAGCCGAATTGCGCGCGGGCCATGAGCACCAGTTTGTTATTCGCGGAGAGCGGCACGAACCATTGGGCGTTGAATTTCCATTTGTGGTATTCGATCCAGTGGTAGCGCTCCTTGTCCGTCATCGGCTTGCTGTAGTCCTTGCCGTCGAATGCCGACCAGGGCGGAGTCGCAGCCACCGACAGGTCGAATTTAGACCCGGTCGTCGGGTATTGCATGATGTCGTCCACCGAGTTTCGCGAAATCCCCAGATTCAGGGCCAGCGTGTTGCAGGTGCCGTCCTTGACGATGAAGTAGTCCCAGTTGTAGAGGCGGTAGCTCTGAATGGTCAGCCCCACGGAGAGCACGAAGTTCGGGTCGGGCCAGTTGAGCCGCTTGCCGATGCCGATGGTACCCCCGATGGTTCCGAAGTGGGCCGTTGCTTTCTGGCCGATATAGTAGGCGTTTGTCTCCCGCGAGGTATAGAACGATACGGAGAGCGATGTCGGCTTGCGGCCGCCGAGCCAGGGTTCGATAAAGTTGACTGACAAAGCCCGGTAGTAGCTCCCGTTGGTCTGCACTTTCAGCCCGATGGTCTGGTTATCCCCCGCCGGATAAGGCCGCCAGGCTTTTTTGTTGAAGAATTTGCGCAGCGAAACGTTGGTGAAGTTGATCCCCACCGAGGCGATGAACATCCCGGCTCCCCAACCTCCGGAAAGTTCCAGCTGGTCGTTCGGCACCTCTTTGAGCGAGTAGTTGATGTCCACAAGCTCCTGCTGGATATTCGGATTGACGTTCGGCAGCAGGGTCTCGGCGTCGAACTGCCCCATCGAGGCCAATCTCTGGTAAGTCCGCATGAGCAATGCCTGGCTGTACAGCTCGCCCGGCATAGTGGAGAGTTCCCGCCGGATCACATGGTCGTTGGTGCGGGTGTTCCCGTCGAAAGTGACGTTCTTGATCCGGAACTGGCTGCCTTCGATGATGCGGATCTCGACATCCACCGAGTCGCCCGGCACGACGGTCTCGACCGGGTCGGCCATAAAGGCCAGGTACCCCCGGTCTTTATAGGTGTTGGCGATGGACATGTCCATGGGACTTTGCCCGTTCAGGCGGGTGTTCATGGTCTCGCTGTCGTACACGTCCCCCGGTTGCAGACCGACCATTTGTTCCAGCATGGAAGTGGGATAGATCGTGTTTCCCAGCCAGGTGATGTTCCGGTAGTGGTATTTATCCCCCTCGTGCAGTTTGATGTAAATACCCATCCGCTTGGGCTTGCCCGGAACGGCGTAGGTGGAGTCGTCCACGATCACGGCGTCCCTGTACCCCTGCGAGCGGGCGTAATTGCGTACGTTTTCGAGGTCTTCCTCGAAGTCTTTTTCCTTGAACTTGGAGCTGCGCAGGAAGTTGATGCCGACCTTGTGGGTCTTTTTCATCGACCGGGCCAGCTTTTTGGCGGAGAGGTTGTCGTTGCCTTCGAACCGGATCTCGCCGATGCGCACCTTGTCCCCTCTATCGATATTGAAATGTACGATCACCGCCGTCTTAATCAAGGTGTCCGGGGTGACGGTATAGCTGATCTTGGCGTTACGGAACGCTTTGTCGTCGTAGTATTTGCGGATCAGGTCCATGCAGGTGGAGAGCAGGTAGTCCGACAGCTCCCCGTTCTGCCGCAGCCGCAGTTTCTCTTGAAGTTCTTTCTTTTCGCCGCTTTTGATACCGATAAAGTCCCAGCCGCGCACCTGTATCCGCTCGCGCAGGTAAAGATCCAGGTCGATGGTGTCGGCCCGGAACGAGGTCGCCACTTTCATGTTGGCGAAAAACCGCCGGTCGAGCAGTCCGCGGGTGGCGATCGTAATGGCGTCGCCCGGCACCATGATCGTATCTCCGGCCGAAATCCCCAGATTGTCGATGATCATCTGCGGGTCTACCGCCACGGCCCCGTGCACCCTCACTTTCCCTACGATATAGGGCTTCGGCGTCTCGCTGTAATCCACGCGGGGCAGGACGTCGAGTTCGTTTTCCACGGAACCGCCGAGCAGAGAGTCGTAGATCGGCATAACGGTCGCCATGGCGCGGGAAATGGAGTCTGGAATGGCTATCTGTTGGGCTCGGGCCGGGAGTGCGGCCCATATCATGGTGACCAGTGTCGCGAAAATCAGTCGTCTTGCAATCCTCATTAGTCTCTCTTGTGATCTGGGTTTGGAGTGGTTTATAGGCGTCCGAAGCGGCGTTTGCGCCGTCCGTATTCCCGGAGGGCGGCCAGCATCTGGTCCCTTCCGAACGCCGGCCACAGGGTGTCGGTGAAGTATAGTTCGGTGTATGACAGTTGCCAGAGCAGGAAATTGCTCAGGCGCAACTCTCCGCTGGTGCGGATCAGCAGCTCCGGGTCCGGCATGCCGGCGGTGGCCAGGTGGTTCGAAACGGTTTCCTGGGTGATCTCTTCCGGCCGGAGGCTCCCGTCTTTCACGGCTACAGCGATTTGTTGCATGGCCCGGGTCAATTCCCAGCGGGAACTGTAGTTGAGGGCTATGTTCAGGGTCATCCGCAGTTTTTCCGCCGGAATAACCGCAGCCTCGGCGATGCGAATGCTCTCCTGCAAAGAAGCGGGCAGCGAAGCGAGATCGCCGATGAACCGCATCCGTATCCCGGCGCCGGTCAAGGTGTCCAGTTCGGAGAGTATGGCCTGTGCGATCAGGGACATGATGCCGTCCACCTCTTCGGCGGGCCGGCCCCAGTTCTCGGTCGAGAAAGCGTATATGGTCAGGTACCTGACACCCGCCTCCGCCGCGGTCTGTACCACGCCGCGCACGGCTTCCACGCCGTGCCGGTGGCCGTAAAGGCGCTCTTCGCCCTGGTCTTTCGCCCACCGCCCGTTGCCGTCCATAATGACGGCTACGTGCTGCGGCACTTTGTCAAGCGTCGGTGCGGAAGGTATGTGGTTGTCGTTCTGTACCATAAATAATCAACACGGTCTCCCCTTGCCGTATCCCGTAAGGTTCGGAAAAGCGGGAAACGTCCCTGCGGTGTGGGCTTGTCACACTATGCAACACGCAAATATAGAACTTTTTTCTGCTTTGTAGCCATCGGCTCGCTTTTTTATAAGCGGTAACGGCAAGCGGGACGGGGCATTCCGATATAAGGGATGACCTATTGGTTTTCGAACCGTTGCCGCCGTGCCTCGAACAGGATGACCGCCGCCGCTGCGCTGACGTTCAGCGACTCGATCCGCCCCACAAGCGGTATTCCGGCCTGTATGTCGCACAGGTTCAGTATATCGCGCGAGATGCCCTTGTCCTCGGCCCCCATCACGATGACGGTGGGTTTGGTGAAATCGGCCTCGTAAACGAGCGTGTCGCTCTTTTCCGTCGCCGCCACGCACTGCATGCCGATATTCTTCAGCAAAGCGATGGCCCCTTTCAGGGAGCCCACGCGGCTGACCGGGATCAGGGTCAGCGCCCCGGCCGAGCTTTTGATCGCCTCGGCATTGACCGGGGCCGAATTTTTGGCCGGCATAATAAGCGCCGCGGCTCCCGCGCACTCCGCGCTCCGGGCGATGGCCCCGAAGTTGCGGATGTCGGTCACCGAATCCATTAGCATCACCAGCGGCGCATCGCCCGCGGCGATCTGCGCTTCAAGTTCCTCGGCCAGTTCGTTGATGTCTTTGTAGGCGATCGCCGCCACGACGGCCACGACCCCTTGGTGGTTCCCGTTGCGGGTCAGCCGGTTCAGCTTTTCCACCGGCACCTCCTGAATATGAATTCCCGCTTCCTCAGCTTGTGCGCGCAAGGCATCCGCCGCGCCGATGTTCGTGCGCTCCGCCGCCGTCAGCGATTCGCCTGCCGTCTTGCGGAAATAGATCTTTTCGATCTCCGTCCCAACCTCTATCGCTTCGCGTACCGGATGGATGCCGAAAATGATATTCTCCGGCACACGTTCGTCCCGTTCTTTCGTGTCGCCGTCCGGTTTCGGGGGATAAGGCATCCTGTTTGGTTTACCGAAAGTGCGGCCCCCCGGTTTTCCATACGGTTTGCGTT
>JAJBVQ010000061.1 GCA_020859745.1 Rikenellaceae bacterium | reverse complement strand
CGCCGTTGTCGTCCCAGCCGTGCTCGTCGTCGCCGCTCAGCGCGCGGTTCGGGTCGGTCGAGAGGGTGGTCTTACCGGTACCCGACAGGCCGAAGAAGATGGCCACGTCGCCGTCCTTGCCTTTGTTGGCCGAGCAGTGCATCGAAGCGATGCCTTTGAGCGGGAGCAGGTAGTTCATCATCGAGAACATCCCTTTCTTCATCTCGCCGCCGTACCAGGTGCCGCCGATGAGCTGCATCTTTTCGGTCAGGTTGAAGGCCACGAAGTTTTCGGAGTTCAGGCCCATCTCTTTCCAGTTGGGGTTGGTGGTCTTCGATGCGTTCAGCACCACGAAGTCCGGTTCGCCGTAGTTTTTCAGCTCCTCTTCGGTCGGGCGGATGAACATGTTCTTCACGAAGTGTGCCTGCCAGGCCACTTCCATGATGAAGCGCACTTTCAGGCGGGTGTCCGGGTTGGCGCCGCAGAAGGTGTCCATCACGTAGAGTTTCTTGCCGCTCAGTTCCTGGGTGGCGATCTTTTTGAGGTCGTCCCAAACCTGGGTCGTGATCGGTTTGTTGTCGTTCTTGGCGAAGTCCGAGGTCCACCATACGGTGTTTTCGGTGGTCGCGTCCTTAACGATGTATTTGTCTTTGGGCGAGCGGCCGGTGAACACGCCGGTCATCACGTTCACGGCGCCCAGTTCGGTGTCGACGCCTTTTTCGTAGCCGGTCAGGCAGTTGCAGGTCTCTGCTTTGTAGAGTTCTTCGTAAGACGGGTTGTGGATGATCTCCTTCACGTCTTTGATGCCGTACTTGCTCAGGTCGATTGACATAATGGTTGGTTTTTAATGGTTTATATTGCTTTTATCTGCTTTCGGTTCGCTGTGTCGGGCCGTTCCCGGCCATATCCCGACAGGATAAAGGTAGTAATAAATTTTTATTGTTAATCATTTCACAGTTCGATTTTCAAAAAAATTTAAAACTTTTTTTCAGTGCCCTATTATAACCCGCTGCGGGGGCGAAATATTGCCGGTCCGGATGAATTTGTTCGGGGGAAATCTTAACTTTGCCGCTACAACAGTAAAAACTGATGCGTTATGAAGCGGATCTTTTACCTGATCGTGCTGGCCGGCTTTGCGGCGGGCATGGTCGCATGCGGAAATGCGATGGATAAGAACGACAAACCGGGGGTCAATCCCACGCTGGAGACGATCGCGCAGCGACATAGCGTGCGTCGTTATACCGGTCAAAAGGTGTCGAAGGATACGATAGACATGCTGCTGCGGGCGGCTATGGCGGCTCCGTCGTCGAAGGATCGGCGGCCGTGGCAGTTCGTGGTGGTCGACGACCGGGCTACGCTGGATACTTTGGGGTCTCGGCTGCCGTTCGCCTCGATGCTGGCCCATGTGCCGCAGGCGCTGGTGGTGTGCGGCGACAGCGATCTCTCGGAGTCGTGGTTCCTGGACTGCTCGGCGGCGACGCAGAATTTCCTGCTGGCGGCGCAGGCTACGGGGCTGGCGGCGGTGTGGACGGGGGTTTACCCCAATGCGGACCGTATCGTGACGGTGCAGGAGGAGCTGAACCTGCCGCCGAATATCATGCCGCTGGCGGTGGTGCCGTTCGGCTACGGCGACGGCCTGGAACAACCGAAGGATAAGTTCGACGCCTCGCGCATACATTATAATAAGTGGTAATTTAACCGTTTGTTTTTGTACCTACCCCTGGAGGGTACTGTTCTCTTTGTGAACAATTGACGCTGCCAGGTGCTGCGGGAACCCCGTAAGGGCTGTATTATTCTAACACTGCCTTGTGGGAAAGAAGCCGTTAGGCAAACCGTTTCGCGGTAACGAGAACCAGAAAAACTTTCGGAGATGCTGGTGCATCCTAAGCAGTTAAGTTCCCGCGTCAGCGGGCAGGCCGGAGCCACCCCAGGCGAAGGCCTGCAACTCGCCCTGCTCGTTTAGGCCTCGCTGGCTCCGGCCTGGACAAAAACCCCGGCCCGAACGAACTAAGGCCGGACACGCCCCGATTAGGGTAGTTACACCGGGAGGCCGTACGGGCCTTTTCTTTCAAGAAAAGAACAGCACCCTCAAACACGAATACAAATAAACGAACGGATAATAGTTACGATATGGAGTACGATGAAAAGAAGACCGCGCAGTTAGCGGAACATTATAAAGCCATACTTGAACTGTTGGGCGAGGACCCGGCCCGCGAAGGGCTGCTCAAGACCCCCGAGCGCGTGGCCAAAGCCATGTCCTTCATGACACAGGGATATGAGCAGGACCCGATAGAGATACTGCTCTCCGCCAAGTTCAAGGAGGAGTACAAGCAGATGGTCGTCGTCAAAGACATCGAGCTATACTCGCTGTGCGAGCACCATATGGTGCCCTTCTACGGGAAAGCCCATGTGGCCTATATCCCGAACGGCTTTATCACCGGGCTGTCCAAGATACCCCGGGTTGTGGACTGCTTCGCCCGGCGGTTGCAGGTTCAGGAGCGGCTGACCGTGCAGATACGCGACTGCATACAGGAGGCGCTCAATCCGCTGGGGGTCGCCGTGGTGATCGAGGCCAGCCATATGTGCATGCAGATGCGCGGCGTCGAGAAACAGAACTCCGCCACCACCACCTCCGCATTTACCGGGGCCTTCCTGACCCAGATACAGACCCGCGAGGAATTTATGAACCTCATTTCGCACAAGCTCAGATAATACACACCGAAACCATACCTAACACCACCAATATCCTATGAGCGGATTTTTCGGCTGCGCCTCCCGGCGCGAATGCGTCAACGACGTGTTCTACTGTACGGACTACCATTCTCACCTGGGCACCAAGCGTGCCGGCCTGGCTTTTTACAACGGCGAGAAATTTATCCGGTCGATCCATAGCCTCGAAAACGGCTACTTCCGGAACAAGTTCGAAGACGACCTGCCGAAATTCGAAGGCTCCTGCCTGGGGATCGGCGTCATCAGCGACTTCGAGTCGCAGCCGGTGACCGTCACCAGCCACCTCGGGCGCTTCTCCGTCGTGACCGTGGCCCGGATCGAGAACATGGAGGAGATTACCGAACGCCTGCTGGCCGAGAACGTCCATTTCGCCGAACTCTCCGGCTCCGACATCAACCCGACCGAACTGGTGGCCATCCTCATCAGCCAAAGCAAGAGCTTCAAAGAGGGGATCGAGAACGTGCAGCGGACGATCAAAGGGTCGTGCTCGATGCTGATCCTGACCGAGCACGGTATCTATGCCGCCCGCGACCGCTTCGGCCGCACGCCGGTGATTATCGGGAAAAATGACTTCGGATACGTGGCGGCTTCCGAAAGCTCGTCGTTCCTCAACCTGGGGTACGACTATGTGAAAGACCTCGGGCCGGGCGAGGCCGTGCAGCTCACGCGGGACGGGATCACCGACATCCTCGCGCCGGGAACCCGGAAACAGATATGCTCGTTCCTTTGGGTCTACTACGGTTACCCGTCGTCGTGTTACGAAGGGATCAACGTCGAGGATGCGCGGTACCGCTGCGGGGCGGCGATGGCGGGGCGCGATGCGGATGTGGATGCCGATTTTGCGGCGGGCATTCCGGACTCGGGCGTGGGACATGCCATCGGGTACAGCAATGCGAAGCGCATTCCGTATAAGCGGCCTTTCGTGAAATACACTCCGACCTGGCCGCGCAGCTTCATGCCGCAGAACCAGGCGATGCGCGACCTGGTGGCCAAGATGAAACTGTTGCCGAACGAGGCGTTCACGCGCGGCTCGAAGATCGTCTTTATGGACGACTCGATTGTGCGCGGGACGCAGCTCAAGGACAATATCGTGAAGCTCAAAGAGGTGGGGGTCGAGGAGGTGCACATGCGCATCGCGTGTCCGCCGCTGATCTTCCCGTGCCGCTTCCTGAACTTCTCGACCTCGCGTTCGACGTTCGACCTCTACGCGCGGCGTGTGATCCGCGACCTGGAGGGGACGGACAAGCTGACGGACGAGGTGCTGGAGGAGTATGCGGATGACAAGAGCGAAAAGTATCGCAAGATGGTCGAGGTGATGGGGCAGCAGTTGCAGCTTACGTCGCTGAAGTTCCAGAACTTGCAGGATGTAGTCGATTCGATCGGCCTGCCGAAAGACCAGCTTTGCACCCACTGTTGGGACAACAGCAGCTATGTAGAATAGTCTATTATTTATTCATTAAAATGTCAGATAAAATTGCGCTTCGCCCATACCGCAGCGCCATGCGACTACGGTGCCCGCGGCAATCCTGCTTGTTTAGCTCACGCTAAACGAAGCAATATTGCCTTTTAAGCGGGCGGGCACCTGCTCAAAAACAACCATCGACTGCCCTCAGGCCGGGCAGGGCGCGGGTGCCCCCGCCGGGCGAGCGATACTTTCGTATCGCGATACTGTCAAATAACCGAACAAATAAATTGAATTCAGATATGAAGACTACAGCATTTACCGAATACCACATCGCGGCGGGAGCCAAGATGGCGGAGTTTGCGGGCTACAATATGCCCATCGAGTTCACGGGGATCAATGACGAGCACGCCGCCGTGCGGGAGAAGGTCGGGGTGTTCGACGTGAGCCACATGGGCGAGATATGGGTCAAGGGGCCGAAGGCGCTGCCTTTCCTGCAATACGTTACCTCCAACGACGTTTCGACCCTGTACGACGGGAAGGTGCAGTACTCCTGCTTCCCGAACGGCAAAGGCGGGATCGTGGACGACCTGCTGGTCTACCGGATCGACGCCGAGACCTACCTGCTGGTGGTGAATGCCGCCAATACGGAGAAGGACTGGAAATTCCTGTGCGAACATGCGCCGAAGTTCGGACTGACGCCGGGCAAGGAGCTTTACAACGCTTCGGACGAGATCGCGCAGTTGGCCGTTCAGGGGCCACTGGCGATGGATTTGGTGCAGGAGCTGTGCCCGGACTGCGATGTGAAGTCGATGGAATACTACACTTTCTGCAAGACTACGGTGGCGGGGATTCCGAACGCCATTTTGTCCATTACCGGATATACCGGGGCGGGGGGCTGCGAGATCTATGTGGCCAACGAGGACGCGGCCAAGCTGTGGGATGCGCTGTGGAAAGCCGGTGAGAAGTACGGGCTGAAGAATATCGGGCTGGGCGCGCGGGATACCTTGCGTCTGGAGATGGGTTTCTGCCTCTACGGGAACGACCTGGACGACACCACTTCGCCGATCGAGGCGGGTCTGGGCTGGATTACCAAGTTCAACGACACTAAGGGCGATTTTATCGACCGGACGCTTTTTGCGGCTCAGAAAGAGCACGGCGTGGCGCGCAAGCTGGTCGGCTTCGAGATGGTCGAGCGGGGGATTCCGAGGCACGGGTACGAGGTAGCCGCTGTGGACGAACCGTCGAAAATCATCGGCGTAGTGACTTCGGGGACGCAGTCGCCGAGCCTCAAAAAAGGGGTGGGGCTGGCTTATGTCCAGCCGGAGTACGCCAAAGCCGGGACCGAGATCGCCATCGTGATCCGCGGCAAGGCGGTGAAGGCGCAGGTGGTGCGGCCGCCGTTCTACAAGAAATAGGGTTACGGGAAAACGATCCGGCCGACCGGCAATGTCAGGGCGCCGAATCCGTTGAGGGCGTTGAACAGCGCGATCCGGTCGTAGAGGCTGCTGCGCAAGGCCGATACAGGTATGTTACGAGGGGCTGCGGCCCCTTGTTTTATCAGGTACTCCCGCATCGTGCCGCCCAGGAGCGGTTCGGACGGCGTATGCCACAGCTCTGGAAACGAACCCGCCACCCGGAACGCCACGTTGCAGAAAGTGGTGTCCGTGACCGATCCCTGCCGGATGACCAGCGCATCGCCGCACCCCGCCTCCGCCGCCCGGCGATGGAGGGAGGCCAGTCGTGAGCGGTCGCAGTATTTGTAGCCGTATTCGATCTCGTCGTCTTCCACCGCCAGCAGCGAAGCGATCCGCGGCGACGTGTAGGGCAGGTAGTCCGCTTTTCCGATGCCCGACGGCCCGTATACGATCCTGCATTTCACCACACCGCTTCGCAGTTCCGGCGGTACCGGTGAACCTGCCAAAGCGGCGGACAGATCCCATCCTGCCGAAAGCCCGTACAACTCCCGGCAGGTGCGTCCGACCCGCGACTGGTGCAGGGCCAGTATCTCCGGCGTCGGCAGTAGGCCGTCCGTGATCCTAATCGTTTCGACGCAAAGGCACATAGACTTTCTTTTTCATCTCTTCGTATTCCGCCGTCCGGTTGCTGCGGAAGGTGATCCCGCCACCGCTTTTGAACACATAATCTCCCGGCGCGGCACCGGGCAGCCGTTCGAGAAACCGGATCATCACCCCGCTGTCGAGTCGCTCCCCGTCGAACAGCCCGCACACGCCCGTGTAGTAGCCGCGCTCGTAAGTTTCCGCCTCCGCGATGATCTCCAGCGTCCGCGGTTTCGGCGCACCGGTCACCGAGCCTGCGGGCAGCAGCTCGAAAAGGATCGAGCCGATACGCTGCCGCCAATCGTCGGGAAGTTGTCCCGATATCTCCGAGCTGACCTGTAACAGCTCCCCGCTGTGCGTTTCGATCCGGTCGGTATAGCGGTACCTTTCGACCCTTACCCTGTCCGCCATGCGGCTCAGGTCGTTGCGGATCAGATCCACGATCGTGGCATGTTCGGCCGCCTCTTTCGGGTCTTCGAGTATCCGTTGCTCGGCAGCCGGCAGCCCGGCGTCTATCGTCCCTTTCATCGGGAAAGAGGAGATCACGCCGTCCGGCCCGATCCGCACGAATGTTTCCGGTGAGAAGCAGGCGAAACGGTCGTCGAACCAGATCTTATACCCCGCATCCGTGCGGTCGAATATTTCCCGCAGGCTGAGATTACACTCCACCGGCGTGGCGCAGGTCAGGTTCGTCAGGTAGCTGTTCCCGGCCAGCAGATGGAACATCACCTTGTCGAACGCCCGGTCATATTCCGCCTGCGGGCAAAACCGCGGTTCCCATTCCAGCTTCCTGGCTGTTCCGCTTGTTGCCGGGGCGTTGGTTCGTCCTGCCATGTCGTACAGCAGCCGGGCCGGGTCGATCCGCTCCAACGGCTCCACGACGCAAGCCCGCATGGCGTAATCCACGAGGAACAGGAACGGCCGCCCCTCGGCGCCGTAGCGGTTCATTCGTTCAAAGGTTTGCGCAGCTCTATAAGTTTTCATTTGTGATAAAACGATGCGATTCGGAGAATCGCCGGCCCTGTCGCCCAAGCGGCAGAGCCGCTTCGGGGGGTGGGCGACGTTTACGCCCCTTGCCCCGAAAAACCCGGAACAAAAGTAGCATTTTTACGCCGGAACCCCTATCTTTGCCCTGTCTTGATAGGGGTGCTCCGCCGGATGTGCGGGGCTGAGATCATACCCATAGAACCTGATGCGGATAATGCCGCCGAAGGGATTCCGAAAGGGTGTTAAACAGTTCTTGTTTAACTCGGCTTTTCCGGCCAAAGGTGCCTCACCTCTATGCGCCTTTCCCGGAGAGTCCACAAAATCACTTTCCAAACCATGGAAAAACTCGTTTCGCTCGGAATAGTCGAGAACTATTTCGAAAAACTGAAAAGCAACCTTTCAGTCGATGCCGCCATTGTCGGCGGCGGCCCTTCGGGGCTTGTGGCCGCCTACTACCTGGCCAAGGCCGGGAAGCGCGTCGTGCTCTACGAACGCAAGCTCGCCCCCGGGGGCGGCATGTGGGGCGGCGCGATGATGTTCAACGACATCATCGTCCAGAAAGAGGCCCTGCCCATCCTCGAAGAGCTGGGCGTCAGCTGCAAACCGTATAAAGAAGAGGCTTACGTGGTGGATTCGGTGCACGCCACCTCGGCGTTGGTCTACGCAGCTACCAAGGCTGGGGCCACGATTTTCAACTGCTACTCGGTGGAGGATGTGATCTTCCACAACGAGGAGGTGGCCGGGCTGGTAGTCAACTGGGCGCCGGTGATGCGCGAGGGGATGCACGTCGATCCGCTGATGGTGACGGCCAAAACCGTGCTCGAAGGTACCGGCCACGACTGCATGATCGCCCGGCTCGTAGCACGCAAGAACAACGTGAAGCTCAACACGCCCACGGGCGAGGTGGCCGGCGAACGGTCGCTGAACGTCGAGGAGGGCGAGCGGCTGACGGTCGAGAACACCAAGGAGATCTACCCCGGGCTGTTCGTCAGCGGTATGGCGGCCAACGGCGTGAGCGGCAGTTTCCGCATGGGACCGATCTTCGGCGGCATGCTGATGTCGGGCAAGAAGGCCGCGGAACTGATGATCGCCAAGATCGATGGATAACTTCGGGCTGTACGTTATCCTGACGCGCCCGGCCATCGGGCACGCCGCAGCGGCGGAGATCGCCGTGCGGCGGGGCGTGCGGATGCTCCAGCTGCGCGAAAAGGGGCTGCCGGACGGCGAACTGCTGCGCATCGCCCGCGAAGTGCGGGCGGTGACGCGCGGCACCGGAACGCGGTTCATCGTCAACGACCGGCCGGATATCGCCGTGCTGTGCGATGCCGACGGCGTACATGTGGGGCAGGGGGACTTGCCGGTGGCCGAAGTGCGGCGGATCGTGGGCGAGGGGATGATCGTGGGTCTCTCGACCCACTCCGTCGCGCAGGCGACGGCGGCGCAATCCTTAAAAGGGGTGGACTATATCGGCTTCGGCCCGGTCTATCCGACCACGACCAAGACGGTGCCGGACCCGGTGGTGGGAACCGCATTACTTAAAGAGGTATTGGGTTTCTCGCAGCTGCCGGTAGTGGCGATCGGGGGAATTTTCCCCGACAATATCGACACGGTGATCGCAGCCGGGGCTAAAAATCCGTGCCTGGTGCGTTATTTCATGGAGCCGCCGGACCCGGCGGAGGTGGAACGGCGCATCGCTTCCGTGCAACGGATGCTGCTGTAAGAAGTCGGTAAATGGTTCGGGGCGGAAATCTCAACTGAGATTTCCGCCCCGGTTGCTATCATGTGCCAACACTTGGAGTATCTTAGCTTCGGCCCGGTCGGATACATCCCACTCCGGACCCGTGTTTTTTTGCCGGAGTTTGCATAATCTCACACGAAGTGGACTGACAATGGACTACTCGTTCTGTCGGATGCAGTTCGGGTCGCCACCCCCGGAGGCTGCGCAGTGGCCTGGCGGCAGGATCGGTAATTCCTTCAGGAATTGCGCAAGAGGACTCAGCTATTCGCTCTGTCAAGTTCGGCGCGCCCTCGCCCCCCACGGGGCGCGCCGCCGTTGACACGGAGACACGGCTACTCGCTCTCGGCCCGTTTTTATAGCGAAAGCTTTGGCTTTCGCTATAAAAACGTCATTACCCCACTGCAACTCCGCGCGGTTCTCACGAACCGCCACACCTCACAAATATCCTATCCTAAATACTCCACCTGCCATCGCACTTCGCCGGCTACTTCGTCCGGCATGCGGCTCAATGCTTCCATGACCCGTTCCCGCAACGCCGGCCGGTGCCGGTAGATCTCCCGCAAGGCGTATGCCGCCGACCGTTCCGCGGCGGCCGGGCCGAAAATCGCCGGGGCGGACAGCAACGACGACATTTCCACATCCGAAACCGCAGCGACCGCCGCCA
Organism: Rikenellaceae bacterium; assembly: GCA_020859745.1. Classification (GTDB taxonomy): domain Bacteria; phylum Bacteroidota; class Bacteroidia; order Bacteroidales; family Rikenellaceae; genus Rikenella. The sequence goes on along the minus strand of JAJBVQ010000061.1, from coordinate 1,472 downwards.
GTTTGCCGATTATATAGAATGCCGCCAGCCGTTTCAACGCCGCACTGCCCGGCACAAGCCCGGCCCATTCCGCCGCCTGTTTAAAGGCATCCGGACTTTTCCAAAAGAGCTGCATGGCACACTGCTCGGCCAGTTCCGGCACCCGCCAGTCGGAAGCCCAGGCCTCCATCTGCACCGCCGTCACTTGCGAAGGGTCGTCCACGAAAAGCGCAGCCAGCTTCATCTCCCGCACATCCTGCCGCCACAGGGCCAGCGCCAACTCATGATCCGGCGCATACTCCCGCGCAACGTCCCGAATAGTCGGCAACGACACACCGTAATTCAGTCCGTACCCCTGTCTGCCTCCGCCGTACTCACGCATGGCGTCGGTCACGGCGCCGTTCATCTCGATTTTCAGGCGCCGCATCAGCGCCATCACTTTCTCGGTCGTTGTCATACCGTCAATATTCCGGATGCACGGTCTTGATAATCTCCTCGAACCGGGTCACCGCGTCGCCCATCGGCCCGTAGAAACGCCCTCCCGCCGCGTTTTTGTGCCCCCCGCCGTTGAAGTATTCGCGGGCGAAGAGGTTCACGTCGAAATCTCCCTGCGACCGAAACGAGATCTTGATACAGTCCAGCGTCTCGATGAACATCGCCGAGAAGTTGATGCACTCGATCGAGAGCGGCATGTTGACGATCCCCTCGGTGTCGCCGATCTGGTGGTTGAAACGCGTTTTCTCGGCCCGGGTCAGGGTGATATAGGCGGTGTGGATGTCGCAATCGACTCTCATCTTTTCGGAGAGCAGGTAGCCGACCATCCGGAGGCGGCTTTCGCTCTGGGTGTTGAACACCGCTTTGGAAATTTCGACCGGCTGCGCCCCTTTCTCGACCAGTTCGGCCACGGCGCGGTAGAGGTCGGGCGTCAGGTTGCCGTAACTGAGGTTCCCGGTGTCGGTCACGATTCCGACGTACAGGGCGACGGCCATTTCATGCGTAATCGCTTCCGGCCCGTTCCATGCGCAGATCAGGTCGTAGACCATGTGGGAGGTCGAGGAGTATCCGGTGTCGGAAAAGCTGAGTTCATACTCCGGAGGATTCATGTGGTGGTCGATCAGCACGCGCGGGGCGATCACGTTGGCTTCGACGGCGGCGGTCATTTTTTCGAGCCGTCCGATTTCGTTGAAGTCGGAGCAGATGATCAGGTCGGCGTCGGCAATATAGGGCCTTGCGCTCTCGCAAGCCTCGCTGTATATCTCGACGCTTCCCGAACCGGGTATGAAGTTCAGGAATTTCGGGAAATGATTAGGCACGAAAAATCGCACGTCATATCCCAATCCTTTCAGGAATGCGCTGAGTGCCAGTCCGGAACCGATGGCGTCGCCGTCGGGATTCGTGTGCGACAGTACGGCGATGGTCCGCGCTTCGGCACACAGGGCTTGCAGTTGTATGATTTTTGCAGGATCAAAGGTATTTTTCATATCTTTAGTCAT
>JAJBVQ010000077.1 GCA_020859745.1 Rikenellaceae bacterium | reverse complement strand
TTTAGGGGTGGAGGCGGTTCCGCTAAAAAAGAACGGTCATCCGCAGGCCGGGGTTAGGGCGATCATAAACTTTGACCGTGCACGGGGCCATTCTTTGGCCCCGTGCTTTGTTGTTTGCCGCGGAGCGGAATGACAGAATTACTGCCTTCGTGCAGTTCGCCGCAACATTCCACTATCGCGCGATCCGACAACTACCGGCAAACAACGATCCAGGCCTCGCGGGGCCTTTTTTCTTTCTTTTTTTCGGTACGGAGCCAGCGAGGGACGCTTTGGCGGCCCTGCGCCCGGGATGGCTCCGGGCCGCCCGCTGTCGCGGAGACTTTTTGGCTTCTTAGTAAGTCGGTTTCGGTGGAGTGCGCCTGCGAGGGACTTGTCCCGCGGACGGGGAGGCGCGGGCCACCGCTGACGCGGAAATTCAGCTATTCGCTCTCGGCCCTATGCAGCTCGCTACCGCTCGCCGCGGAGCTTTTTTTATTGCTTTATTTGTCCTCGGCGCGCTCCCCCCGCGCCGGCCCCGTTGGGGTTCTTATTAGGGTTTGCATCACCTTAAGGGCCGTCGCAGCGACCGAGGACACCGCTGGCGCGGGGCCTTATTGTGTGGCCGCAAGCCGGAAGCCATTCGTGACCGCCACCGCGACAGCGTGCGGGCTGCAGCCTCCCCCCGCGGAGGCCCGCAAAGCGTTCCTCCACCGGCTGCGTCCCTGCAATAATAATACGGATCGACATTGCATCAGCGATCAGGCAGTAGTCATCGCCCGCTGACGCGGGGAGTAGGCTTTATTTGTCCCGGCGCGCGCCCTGCGGGCTCACCCGCGACCGGGCCACCGCTGCCGCGCAGGCGTTGCCTGTCTTACTGGCTAAAACTACCCGATTCGGGCGCCTCGGCCCCCTTAAATCCTTAAAAACACCATCAAAAGACTCCACGGGTCCGCCCGGCGATCCTGCGGATTGCGCTATTCACTCTTTCGGGTTCGGGCCGCCGCCTGGGGGGGGGCGAGCACCGAAGGCGCTTGGCGGCGACCCTGACGAGTCGCGCTATTCTCTTACCGAGGCTTCGCGCTTACGCACTCCGCCGCAGCCTCCCGCAGCGGAAGCCCGCTGCCGGAGAAGCTCCCAGCCCGCCAAAGTCCCCTCGGCCCCTAACCCGCGGCATAAAACGCCCGGAAACATCCATAAAACCTACCCCGGAACAGGCCGAAAAAATGCCTTACAGGGATAAACTCCCGAAAAAATATTATCTTTGAAAGTTAAATCCAATACACGACCGTTATGCAGATCACCAAACGCCTCCTGGCGATCGCCGCCGCACTGCTGCTCGGTGCCGGAACCTATGGCACCGCCTCCGCGCAGGGCTTCTACTGGGGCCCCCGCGCCGGGCTCAACATCAGTACCGTCACCAAAACCACCTACTCCAAAGCCCGTGCCCGCGCCAACTTCGGGCTGATGGCCGGCTATAAGCTCAACGACCTGATCGGGTTGCAGGCCGAAGCCCTCTACTCCCTGCAAGGGAGCAAAATGACCAACAGCGACCACGTATACTCCTACAATTACCTCAAGATCCCCGTGCTGGCCAAACTCTACCTGATCGGCGGCCTCAATATCGAAGCCGGTATCTCCTTCAACTGGCTCGTCAAAGCCCAGGAGAAATGGAGCAGCACCGTGTACGACATCGACGGCAACACCACCGGCAAAGTGAGCCACAGCCAGAACCTGATGAGCGATACCAAAGGCTTCGACTTCACCATTCCCGTCGGCGTCAACTACCAGTTCCCGCGGCTGTTCGACATCGGGCTGCGGTACGACATCTCCACCGTCCGCGTGCCTGAAGACCGGAAAAACCACGCCAAGAGCAGCAACTGGTCCATCAGCCTCGGCGTGCGGTTCTAAAATGACGACACGCCCGATCCGCCGGGATTGCAGGGGCCGTATATAGGCCGGCACGGAGAACGCGTGCCGACGGCGCCCTGCGGCCCGCGCTAAAGCGCAGCCGCAGGGCGATAACCACGAAAGAAAAAACCATACCTATGAAAAACCTTTTCCCCGGCCTCCTTTGCGCCGCCTTGTTCATGAGCGCCTGTTCCGACAGCGGCAAAGGCCGGCTCGCCGTCAGCATCGAAAATATGCCCGACGACAGCCTGATCTGCTCCTATTTCACCCCCGCCACCATCCGCGAGCGCGGCGACATGGCCACCTTCCTGGTGGGCGGCAGCCGCACCGGCGAGCGCGTCGACTTCTCGATCGACATACCCGACGACGGGCACCTCTACAAAATCTTCCTCGCCCCGCAGAGCTTCCGCGCCGACGGGCCCCGGCAGAACATCGAGCTCTTCCTGCTGCCCGGCGAAAAAACCAGCGTGCAGGCCGTTTACGAGCCGAAGGGCAAGACCATCGACTATACCGTTTCGGACAGCAGCCAGCAGCGGTGGATGGAGCAGAGCAAAACCTTCGAGCGGCTCCAGCTGCGGCTCGATATGCTCAACGCCACCGCCATGATGATCTCGCCCGAGCGGCGCACCCTCGGCGACACCGTCTACAAACAGATGCAGTCCATCGCCGACAGCATCTTGCAGATCAAGGCCGCTTACATCGGGGCCCATCCCGCCGATCCGGTTTCCGGTTACCTGATGACCACCATCGACAACGGCCGCACCCTCGACAGCCTCTATAATTTGCTCGACCCCAGCGTCAAAGAGGGGCCGCTGAAAGAGTGGCTCGATTTGCAGAAAGAGATGACCGACAACATGTCCGCCGCCGAGCACGCCCGGGAGGCTGTCAAAGAAGGCGCCGCGGCGCCCGACTTCACCCTGCCCCGCATCGACGGCAAAGAGTTCACCCTCTCGTCCCTGTACGGCCAAGGGAAATACACCGTCCTCGACTTCTGGGGCACCTGGTGCGGCTGGTGCATGAAAGGGATGCCCGCCATGAAAGAGGCGTATGCCAAATATAAGGAGGGCGTGGAATTCGTCGGCATCGACTGCGGCGACAAAGAGGAGGCCTGGAAACAGACCGTCGGGCGGCAGCAGCTCCCGTGGATCAACGTGCGGGCCGACGGCGACCGCACCCCCGTGACGTTCGGCATCGAGGCTTATCCCACCAAGATGATCCTCGACCCGCAGGGGATCATCCTCGCCCGGTTCACCGGCGAAGATCCCGCCTTCTACGCCACCCTCGACTCACTCGTCAATAAACGGTAACATACAGAATACAGACATGCAGTTCACAGCAGAGATCATCGCCGGGTTCCTCGGCGGCTCGATCGAAGGGCGTCCGGAAGCCGTCGTCGGCTCCGTGGCCAAGATCGAGGAGGCGCGGGACGGCGACCTCGTTTTCCTCTCCAACCCCAAATACGAAGAGCACCTCTACCATACCGGCGCCACCGTGGCCATCGTCAACAGCGATTTCAAGGCCCAGCACCCGCTGCCCGAAGGGCTGACGCTGGTGCGGGTCGAAAACGCCTATAAGGCGTTCGCCTCGCTGCTCGACCTTTACGTGGCCAATAAGCCCAGGAAGAGCGGGATCAGCTCCCTCGCCTTTATCCACCCGACGGCCACCGTAGGGGCGGACGTTTACGTCGGCGAGTACGCCGTGGTCGGCGAAGGCGCCGTGATCGGCGACGGGGCCGAGGTCTGGCCGCAGGTCTATGTCGGCGACCGCGTCAAAGTGGGCGCAGGGTCGAAACTCTATCCCGGGGTCAAGGTTTACGAGGATTGCGTGATCGGCGACCGGGTCATCGTCCAGGGCGGCACGGTGATCGGCGGCGACGGCTTCGGCTTCGCCCCCACCGAGGACGGCTCGTTCCAAAAGATCCCGCAGATCGGGAACGTCGTTATCGAAGACGATGTCGAGATCGGCTCCAATTCGGCCATAGACAGGGCCACTATGGGCTCGACCCGCATCAGGAAAGGCGCCAAGCTCGACAACCTGATCCAGATCGCCCACAACGTGGTGGTCGGCGAGAACACGGTGATGGCGGCTCAGGTGGGTATCGCGGGGTCTACGAAAGTGGGCAGCAACGTAATGATGGGCGGCCAGGTGGGTGTCGTGGGGCACATCACCATCGCGGACGGGGTGAAGATCGGCTCGCAGTCGGGCATCCCGAACAACATCCTGAAGCCGGGGATCACCGTTTTCGGCTCCCCGGCCTATCCGGGGCTGGAGGGGCACCGCATCCAGGCTTCGGTGAAGCAGCTTCCGGAACTGCGCAAGCAGGTCTCGGAGCTGGCCCGGCAGGTCAAGGCCCTGGAAGAGCGGCTTGCCGCAGGCCGGATTTAAAAGAGCGAATAGCTTGTGTTCGAAACAAGGAACGCATGTTTGGTTTCCCGCGTTAGCGGCGTCCCGCCCCGTGGGGGGGGCGTGGGCGCGCCGAACCCGAGTGAGCGAGAAGCGCGACCCGTCAGAGTCGCCGGACTGCCGCCAGCGCCTTCGGCGCTTGCCCCCAGGCGGCAGTCCGAAAACGAAAAACGACCGGCAGGTTCCACGTCGAAAACAGGAGATCGAGTAGTGCGTACCGGGTAGGAACGCCGGCCCTGCGCGCAGGCGCTTTAGGGTAGTTGCAGCCTTTTCGGCGTGCCCGAAGGCACCGCAGGGCCAAACCCGAAAAAGCGAATGGCGCAGCCTGCACCCGAGAGGGGAGCAGCTCTGTTCCCGCGTTAGCGGTCAGGCCGCAGCCACCCCGGGCGAAGGCCTGCTATCGCAGTCCTCACTGGCTGCGGCGGAAAAAAGTCCCCTTTAGGGTCAGGGGCGCCCGAAGCCGCGGTAAGACGATGAGCGAAAAGCGCGACTCGCCAGGGTCGCCGGGCCTGCCGCCAAGGCCGCTTTGCGGCCTCGCCCGGTGGCGATGGCCCGAGGCCGGGAGAGCGAGTATCGCGTTCCGGCAAGGAACGCCGGGCACCTCCGAGGGGGGGCAGGGGCGCCCGAAAACGAAAGAGCGCATAGCTGGTTTCTCACGGCAGGGTCGATGGGGGATATTTTCGTCCCGCGTCAGCGGTCGGCCCGCAGCCACCGCGGGCGGAGGGCCGCAATAAATTGCTTCCCTTCGCTGGCTCCGGCCTTAACAGGTCGTTCCCGCCAACTTGAAGGCTCCGGGCTGCGCGACTTGAAGGCCGCGACACAATACGAACATTGTTCGTGCCCTCGGCGGCACTGTTGGTTCCGGCCTGAAAAAAGTTCCCGTGCCGGACGCCAGCCGCGAAGCGACCGGGGGCCAGCGGCACCGACCCCGGCAAGGCAAATAGCCAAAAGGTGCATATTTGCGCCAGCCGTGCGGCTGTGACCGCACCCGGCAACTGAGCATTGGCGCCGGCACCAAACCGGGTTGTAATTATGAGCCCCTTGAACGAACCGTTAAATAAGACCCGATGATCGTCCGCCGCAGCCGCGCCCAGCGCGAAGAACACGCCGTCAGTGCCGACCCCATGGAAGGGGCGACCATAATCGGCATCGACCCCGGCACCAACGTACTCGGGTTCGGCGTGCTGCACATCAGCGGCGGGAAACCGGTTTGTAAAGTGTTGGGCGTGGTCTCATTGGGAAAATACAAAGACCGCTACCAGAAACTCCGGCACAGCTTCGAGCGCGGCTCCGCTCTTGTTAAGGAGTACAAACCCGACGAGATGGCCCTCGAAGCCCCGTTTTACGGCGACAATGTGCAGAGCATGCTCAAACTTGGGCGGGCGCAGGGCGTGGCCATGGCCGCCGCCCTGGTGCAGGACATACCCGTCTTCGAATACTCGCCCCGGCGCATCAAGCAGGCCATTACCGGCCAGGGCGGTGCATCCAAAGAGCAGGTCGCCGCACTGTTGCAGAAGATACTCGGCATCGGCGCCACCCCAAAAGAGCTGGACGCCACCGACGGACTGGCCGTAGCCCTGTGCCACTATTACATATCCTCCAGTCCGCTGGGCACTGCCGCCGGGGAGCGGCGCGGCGAAGGAGGCGTGAGCGGCGGGGCCGGCAGCTGGGCCGCCTTCGTCGGCAGCAACCCCGACAAGGTCAAGTGAGCGGCTTGTTACGAGCTATAGATATTCCCATCCGCTGCGCGGCTGACAAGCGGCACTTCCCAGGCTTCCGGCCCAGACCGTTTCCGGCTCTCGAAAGAGCAAGCAGCGCGTTCCGTTAGGAACGCCGGACGGACCCGTTGGGTCTTTTGCTGGTGTTTTTAAGGATTCATGGGGAGAGGGGCGCCCGAAACGGGTAGTTACAGCCGATAAAGCAGGCAACGCCTGCGCGGCAGCGGTCAGGCCGGAGCCACCCCGGGCGTAGGCCTGCAAGCAGTCCACGCTGGCTCCGGCCGAAAGAAACCGTTCCTGCAAAGCCGACGCCTCCGGACATGCAACCCGCACGATCTTGCGATCGTAGGTGAGCAAGAAACGTTCCCGTACCAGCGGGCAGGTCAGCGATATGTTTTTCGGGCCGCAACTTTCCCGGCGGAGGCCCGCTCCCTTGGGGCAATGCAAACCCTAACAAAAGCCCCAACGGGGCCGTGCCCCGCAGGCGCCCGAAAACGAAAAAGCACACAGCTCTTCGTCCTGCAGGGGGGCGTCCGAATAAGGATCCGGAAAAGCACAGGACTTCAGGTCCGGCTTTATAAATGAACATAAACCAAAACACAATAACCGACCATAGCCATGAAAAAAATGTTCCTGTTGGGCGCCGCCGCCCTGATGCTCGCGGCCTGCGCCAAGAAAGGGTACCAAGTGAAAGCCAGCCTCGACGGCCTCAAAGACGGACAGACAGTGTACCTCTCCGTCCTCCAGGGCAAACTGCCCCGCGTTCTCGACTCCGCCACCGTCCGGGACGGGCAGGCCGCCTTCAGCGGTGAGATCGCCCTGCCGATGCTCGCCCAGCTCACCGTCGGCGACAGCGCCTCCAAAGCCGTCACCCAGTTCTTCCTGGAGAACAGTCCCATCGCCGTGACCGGTTCCCTGAGCCAGCCCGACAGCGTGCAGGTGACAGGATCCGCCGAGCAGGATCTCTACCAAAGTTACCTCGACGCCGTCGACAGCCTGCGCAGTTATGCGCAAGTCACTGTGTACGGGCGCGATTTCGTTAAAAACAACCCCCGGAGCGCCGCCGCAGCCTATGTGTTCTTCCGCCGCGTGACCCCAGGCATGGAGTACCCCGAGATGCGCGAATACGCCGCCGGCTTCGACAGCACCTTGCGCGGCTCCGTTTACCTCCAGCTCGTCGAAGATATGGCCAATCGCCTGGAAGCGACCAGCCCCGGCCATAAATTCACCGACTTCACCCTGCCTGACACCACCGGGACCCCCGTCTCCCTGTCATCCGTCGCCGGACAGGGCAACTACGTGCTGCTCGACTTCTGGGCGTCGTGGTGCGGCCCCTGCCGGGCCGAGAACCCCCACGTCGTAGCTGCCTACAACCAGTACAAAGACAAAGGCTTCACTGTCTTCGGCGTGTCGCTCGACCGTCCCGACGGTCGCGACCGGTGGATCAAGGCCATCGAGAAAGACGGTTTGGCGTGGACCAATGTCAGCGACCTCAAATTCTGGGATTGCGTTCCGGCTGCCGCATATGGCGTGCGTTCCATCCCGTCGAACGTGCTGATCGGGCCGGACGGCACCATCGTGGCGCGTAACCTGCGCGGCGACGCCCTGACGGCTAAGCTCGGCGAAGTGTACGGCGAAGCCGCTGCCGCCGGGGAATAGGCGGTTTTTCCGCGTGGGCTTCTGTCCGCGGTGGATTTTTTCCGACGGCTTGCCGTTCCGTGAAAATCGGGTTTTGGGCGAGCAGCCGAATTCCCGCGTCAGCGACCGGGCTTTCGGGCCGGGCCGCTGCTTAGAGCTGCGCCAACCCTCACAAGAGTCCCAATGGGACTGCCCGGGTGCGGTGCGCAAAGCCGAACCCGACAGAGCGAATGGGTTTGGCCTGGAACAAGGGAACGAATAGAGTTGCGTTCCCGCGTTAGCGGCGTCGCGCCCCGTGGGGGGCGTGGGCGGCCCGAATCAGGCAGAGTGAATAGCCGGGTTCCAACAGCGGTGTCCACGGTCGCTGCGCCGCTAAATAAAGCGCAAGGCGGACCTACGGCCCCCGAAACCGATACAGACCCGCGGGGCGGGGGTGGATTTTCCATCCCCGCCCCGTTTATTATGCCCGCAGCCCCCGCGAAGCCTTAAAAAATCCCGCACCGAGTCGAAAAATCTGTTAACTTTGTTAGCCGGAGGCGAAATAAAAAGCCCCGCCGCCCGTTTAAAGTAGTCGGAGCTACTTTAAAAGCGGCCCCGGAACAGTAACACCAACCAAGCAACCAACTCAAGAGATATGAGCGAAGTCGTAAACATCCAGGAGCTCAACGCGCGGATCGAACAGCAGAGCGCCTTCGTCGACCTGCTGACCCTCGAAATGGGGAAAGTCATTGTCGGCCAGAAACACCTCGTCGAAAGCCTGCTGATCGGGCTGCTCTCCGACGGGCACATCCTGCTCGAAGGCGTGCCGGGCCTGGCCAAGACGCTGGCCATCAATACCCTGGCCGACGCCGTGGACGCCCGGTTCAGCCGTATCCAGTTCACCCCCGACCTGTTGCCCGCCGACCTGACCGGCACCCTGATCTACAGCCAGAAGAACGAAGAGTTCACCGTTAAGCTCGGGCCCGTTTTCGCCAACTTCGTGCTGGCCGACGAGATCAACCGCTCGCCCGCCAAAGTGCAGTCCGCCCTGCTGGAAGCCATGCAGGAGCACCAGGTGACCATCGGCGACACCACCTACCCGCTGCCGCGGCCGTTCCTGGTGATGGCCACCCAGAACCCGCTGGAACAAGAAGGTACCTATCCGCTGCCTGAGGCCCAGGTAGACCGTTTCATGCTCAAAGTCAAGATCGGGTACCCCAAGAAAGACGAGGAACGCCTGATTATCCGGCAGAACATGCTCGGCGCCGCTTTCCCGAAAGCAAAACCCGTCGTGACCACCGAGGCCATCCTCAAGGCGCGTGAAGTGGTCGCCGAGGTCTATATGGACGAGAAGATCGAACGCTATATCGTCGATATCGTCTTCGCCACCCGCGAGCCGGAGAGCTACGGCCTCGACCGCCTGGCCATGATGATCGGGTACGGGTGCTCGCCGCGTGCGTCGATCGCGCTGGCCAAGGCTGCCAAGGCATACGCCTTTATCAAGCGGCGGGGTTACGTTATTCCTGAAGATGTGCGGGCCGTGTGCCCGGACGTGATGCGCCACCGTATCGGGCTGACCTACGAGGCTGAAGCCGAGAATGTCACCTCCGAGGATATTATCACCGAGATATTGAACACCGTCGAGGTGCCGTAGGCTCGGATCGGCGGCTTACCGTGCATTTTGGATTTTGCGTCTGTGCCGGGATTGCGGGTAATACGCCCCCGCCGGCGGTGAACAGCGCCCGATCGCCTTCGGCGCTAAGCTCGGAGGGCGCGACTCAAACCCGACAGAGCGAATAGCGCGTTCCGGAAAGGAACGCCGGTCCCTGCGCCCAGCGGCGAAGCCGCTCGGGGGGTGGGCGCAGGGCCGAATCGGGCAGTTACAGCCCTGCCGGAGTGCCCGCGGCACCGGCGGCCCGAACAGAGGGTAGTTACAGCCAGCAAGACAGGCCATGCCTGCGCGTACATTGACCGTAAACCATGAAAGAGAACGAAGAAGACATACTGAAGAAAGTCCGGAAGATCGAGATCAAGACCCGCGGCCTCTCCAACGACATCTTCGCCGGGAAATACCACTCGGCCTTCAAAGGGCGCGGCATGGCCTTCAGCGAAGTGCGCGACTACCGCATCGGCGACGACATCCGCGACATCGACTGGAACGTCACCGCCCGGAACCGCAAGCCCTACATCAAGGTATACGAAGAAGAGCGCGAGCTGACCATGATGCTCCTGGTCGACGTCAGCGCCTCGCGAATGTTCGGGACGCAGGGTCAGCTCAAGAAAAACCTTATTACCGAGATCGCTGCCGTGCTGGCCTTTTCCGCCGCGCAGAACAACGACAAGATCGGCTGTATCTTCTTCTCCGACCGGATCGAGAAATACGTGCCCCCGAAAAAAGGGCGCCAACACGTGCTGCGCATTATCAGCGACCTCGTCGATTTCGTGCCCGAAGGCAAAGGGACAGATATTAACGGGGCATTGCGGTTCTTCACCAACGTGATGAAAAAGCGGTGTACCGCTTTCCTGCTCACCGACTTTATGGACCTTTCCCAGGATGCTTCCGACCAGACTATGGCGGTGAACTTCGAGGAAGGTTTGAAGATCGCCTCGTCGCGGCACGACGTGGTGGGGCTGCGGATATACGACGTGCGGGAGACCGCCCTGCCCGACGTGGGCATCATCGAAGTGCAGGACGCGGAGACCGGGCGGAAAGTGTGGGTAGACAGCGCCTCGGCTAAGACCAGGGACAGCTATGCCCGGTACTGGGAAACCGCTTCCGCCGCCATAGCGCACGCCCTGACCAAGTGCCGCATCGACAGCGTCAATGTCGCCACCGGGGAGGATTATGTGGCCGCCCTGCTGCGGCTTTTTAAGATGCGATAATCCGAAGAAATGGATCGACCCCCATATTCGGTGACCCGCTTTTTTCGGAGGCCAGCGCCTGTGCGGGCTTGTCCCGCGCGGGGGGAGGCGCGGGACACCGCTGGCGCGGAAACTCAGGGTAGGTACAGCCATCACCCCGTGTCCGAACCGCTGCCGCGGGGATAAAAGGAAAAAAAGAGGCAGACACAGGTCTTGCCCCCGATACATAAAAACATTTAGCATCTCAGCGAACGAATGAGACGATTCAGGATATTTTACCTGCTTCTGCTGGCCGGCGCCCTCAGCTTCGGCCTGTCCGCCGCCGCTTACGGGCAGGGCGCCCCGCGGCCGCCCGAAGTGCACACCCGCTTCACGCCCGACACCATCATGATCGGCGACCAGTTCTACCTGCACCTCGACATCGACAAAGACGTCGCCCAGGAGATCCAGCTGCCCCAGTTCGAGAAAAACCGGCTCACCCCCCAGATCGAAGTGCTCGGCATCGACCGCGTGGACACCCTCGGCCAGAACGGGCGGCGGCTCCAGGTGCGCGTCACCTACCGCCTGACCAGTTTCGACGAGGGGACACATACCTTGGGCGGGTTCCCCGTCGTGTGGTCATCGTCGCCCGGCCAGGCGCGGCACGGGAAAGCCGATCCCGTGCTCGCCCCGGCCCAGAT
>JAJBVQ010000066.1 GCA_020859745.1 Rikenellaceae bacterium | reverse complement strand
ATTTTTAACTATATGAAATACTGATAATTGCCGCTTGGATTTCTCCTTTATCTCTTTCTTGGTAAGAAAGGGACAGTATAACGGGGAGAAACTGCAAGGTTATCATGAACAAATCGGCATTTATCGCACAACTGGTCGAGCGTACCGGATACAGCGAACCTGAGATCCGCCACATTTTCGAAGAAGCGCTCAGCCAGACGGTCGAAACTCTCGCGCAGGGAGATTGTCTCCGGTTTATGGATTTCGGGACATTGGCTCCGTGGGAGCAGAAGGAACGGGCGGCCCGCAACCCCCATTCGGGGGAAATCGTCCTGATCCCCCGGCGCGTCAGCGTGAAATTCCGCCCCGGTAAATTTTTCATCGAAAAACTGAACGATTGAGATGAAAAACTCCGGAATATCCAAAATCTGCCTGCTGTCCCTGCTTTTTACCGCACTCAGCCCGATGAGCCGCGCACAGGACGTCGCCCTGAAAACCAATCTGTTTTACGGCATTTACACCTATACGCCCAATTTGGGGATGGAGATCGCGCTCGGACAGCGCAGCACGTTCGAAGTGAGCGGCGGTTATAACCCGTGGAACCTGAACGGCTCCGCGGAAGATAATAAAAAACTGGTTCACTGGCTGGGCACGGTAGAATACCGCTACTGGCTTTGCCGCAAATTCAACGGCCATTTCTTCGGCGTACACGCCCTGGGCGGACAATTCAACATCGCCCGGCACGAGTTGCCCCTGCTGCTGGGCAAAGGCTCCCGCAACTACCGGTACCAGGGCTGGGGCGTCGGAGCGGGCCTCACGTATGGTTACCAGTTCGTATTGGGCCGGCATTGGAACCTCGAAGCCAGCGCGGGCATCGGTTACGCCCGCCTGCATTACGACAAGTACGACTGCATCAAATGCGGCCGGAAACTGGGGACGGAGAGCCGCAACTATTTCGGCCCCACCAAAGCGGCCCTCTCCCTGGTCTATCTGTTTTAACTCCGAAAAAAGATGAAAAGAATACTGTGCGCCAGCGCGCTGCTCACATTATGTTGGACCACGGCCACAGCGCAGATGACGATAGGGGATATCCGGATCGAAAAAAACGGCGACCGTGCCGATATCCGTTTCTCCGGCCATGTCGATCCGCAGGCTACCCGCCGGAATTACAAACTGATCCTGACCCCGGTACTGAGCAACGGAAAGGAGAGCGTCGCCCTGCCGCCTATAGTAGTCGAAACGCGCCGGACACGCATTCTGGATAAAAGAGACAAAACCGTCCCCGAACCCGGCGCCGTCCTGACCGAAAACGGCGCGTCATTCGACTATGCCGCGCAAACCGACTACCGGGAATGGCTGCCGGGGGCCGCTGTCCGGCTGGACAAGACGTCGGCAGGGTGTTGCTCCGCACACGCTTTCCCGCCTCTCTTCGTGTCAGAAAACGTCAGAATCCAAGACGCCGATACCCTCCACATACCCATCGACGATAAGGAACAGCTTCTGGTCAAAAACAGGTCGTTGCCGCAACGGAAAGACACCACGGTACGGGCGACGGCCGAACGGCTCGCACGCCTGTCGCTCGACTTCCCGGTGAACAGCGCCGAACTAGCCCCGGACCTGAATGACAACCGCCGCATGCTGGCCGAACTCGTCAGCGTGCTGCAAACCGCGGTCGAATCGCCCGGCATCCGGATCAACATCACCGGCTACGCCTCGCCCGAAGGCCCTGTCGGTTTCAATAACGAATTAGCCATTCAACGGGCCCGGAGCGTCAGCGAATATGCCACCAGCCGCCTCCCGCAACTCTCTCCGTCCGCTGTCCGCCTCGTGCGCGGGGGCGAGAATTGGACAGGCCTGCGGGAGGCCGTAGCGCAATCGGATATGCCGGGCAAAGAAAAGGCCCTGTATATCATAGACAACGTCCCGGCCGAGATCGACTATGCCCGCAACACCTCCCGCAAAAAGCAACTGATGGAACTCGACGGCGGGCGGGTGTGGCGCCGGATGCAGGCGGAATTTTTCCCGCGCCTGCGCAACGCCGTCTCCGTCACGCTTTACCGAACGACCCGGGAGGTGCACCTGTCGGTTTTCCCGCAAGACGCGGACAGCAACAGCACGCTCGTCAACCTCGCCATCGAACTGATCGGCAACGGCCGGACCGGACAGGCCCTGGAGACCTTACTGCCTATCGGGGACGACCCCCGTGCGTGGAACCCCATCGGGGTATGCTACCTCCTGAAAGGAGACCGGGAGGAAGCGCGGGCCTACCTGGTCAAGGCCGCCGAGGCCGGCTACGGGGAGGCCGCCAAGAACCTCGAACAATGTTTTCAGTAAACCACATAATCAGTAATCATTCAACCCAGTAAGACCATGAAGAAACGTAAACTGCTCATCGGCGTCCTTGCGCTGGCAGCCCTGACGCTCGGGGCCTGCCAAAAGGACGACCTGTCCGGAAAAGATCCGGACAACGGAGGAAAAGTCGTCTCCGGCATCCCCACATTCGCCCATTTCACCTTCAAATTGGACAAAGGGGCTACTTCGAAAGCTCCCGCCACAAAAACACCGGATGAAGACGGCACAGCCGAGGAAAACGCCATCAAAAACATCTTTGTCTACGTGTTCAACGACAAAGGCACCTTCGAAGCGTCCAGCAAAGGTTCCATGGTCGAAAACTCGGACGGCGTAGCCCACAGCGAGGTGATGAAACTGACCTCGGGACTCAAAACCATCCTGGTGGTGGCCAACATGCAGACGGACTGGTTCCCGCAGCCGACCTCGGCTACAACGCTGGCTACATTCCAGAACTCATTGGTCGATCTCTTTACCACACCGGGCCGCCTCGCCCACGGAGCAGATGTGCCGGCTATCACCCGCCAAGGCGAGGGCAACACCCTCTACGGGGCCGGGGCACCGGCGACCAACGGCTTCCTGATGAGCAACGCCCTGTCGCAAACTACGTTTACCCTGAATGCGGGCGTTTCGCAAACACAGGCGGAACAGAACAGTTACACCACTCCGGAAGAGGCCGCGAAATACAACCATTTCACGATCAACCTGCACCGCGCCACCTCCAAGTTGCAGACCACCTATCCGCAAAGTTCCGCGCTGGAACATATGGCGGCTGTCGGCGACTTAGGCACCGTGGCCAAAATCGGGACCTTGACCTCCCCGACCTACACGGTACGCAACCTGCCCAAATCGGTCTATGTGTTCAAACATAACGCCACGGGAGGTTTCGCCCTCCAGACCCCGTTCTACAGCAGCACGAACACCGGTTCGGTCTGGGCAGACTTCGCATCCCGCTTCGACGAGGTGAACGATCCGACGAAATTCGCGGTGGCTAATGCAGGCGCCGGCGAGGCCGCACAAAGCCTCTACATCTCCGAAAACGCCAACGAAGTGCCGGTGATCGGCAACACCTCCTACGTGCTGGTCAAAGGCACCTATGTTCCCGAAAAACAATATGTGATCACGGGAGTCACCGATGCCGGGGCATACGAATATTACTATAAAGACCATCCCGGAGAAAATCTACCGGCCATATTCACCAACGCGCCGGACTGGGGCGTAGCGGTCTATGCCGTGCCCAATGACGTTACCGGCGACGCAGAGCGCATTCAGCATGGTATCAAGACCACTCTGAGGAGTTATCTGGTCCGGATGGGTTTGACCAAATACATCCCCGGTACCGAATCGAACCCTGTATTCGACGGTGACAACGGAGTGGATGTCTATTACACCGGGGAGATGCTTCCGGAGAAAGCTGGCATTTACTACATTATCCAGATATTCAAACACACCAAAGCCTCCGGCGAAACCGGCTTCACGAAGACCCTCGTCGAAACGATCCGGTTCTTCCAGTATACGAACGGTGTATGCTACTACCGCATCAATATCCAGGATAAGAACTACGCCGAGAACACCAACCTTTTCTATTCCGTCACACGTAACAACTTCTACCAGGTAAGTATCACCTCCATTTCCGGTATCGGCTACCCGAACGAAGAGGACGTGACCATCAACCCGGAAACGCCGATCAGCCAGAAAACGCACATGCAGGCCCATATCAGCGTCGAGAAATGGACGGTAGTCAACCAGAATACCGACCTGAACCAGTAAGGAATGCGTTCCGCGCCGTGTTGTCAAACTTGTTCCGGGACATACAGTCCCGGAACAAGTTGATTTAACCAACCCTACGACAATATGCCTTTTAAAATCTCACTTCGGGCCGCGTTTTTACGGGCAACATGCCTTTGCGCGTTGTGCTGGTCGGTCACGGGGTGTACCCAAGAGAAGCTGTCCGACTGTCCCCCGACGGGAACCTATTCGGTCGCCTTCGAATACGTCAACCATACCGACACCGATCATCCCGACCGGCTCCTCACCGACGTGCAGCGGATCGACCTCTATGCGTTCGACGCTTCGGGGCTGTTCGTGAAATACATCACCCGGACGGGCAACCCGTTCCCGGAGAATTTCCGCATCGATCCGGAACTGCCCGACGGCACCTATACCCTGGTCGCTTGGGGGAACCTGACCGATGAAGTGACCCCTAATCCCGACTTTACCGCCGGGAAAACTTCCCTGCAAGAAGCCCTGCTCACCCTCGAAAGAGACGACGCACAAAGCGTGATGCACGAGCTGACTCCGCTGTTCCATGCCCTGAAGCAAGTCACGGTGGATCACTTGGCTGACCGCACCGACGTACTGTCGCTGACCAAAAATACCAAACGCCTGAACCTGCAGGTACAATGGTTCGATGACGACTCACCCTGTACCCACAACTGCGCCGAAGGGGTCTATGCCCGCATTATCGCTCCGGACGGCGGCATCCTGAAATTCGACAACTCTGTGGTTGCATCTGGCAACGACCTGATATACAATTACCACCAGCACGCCACAAACCCGGAAAAGAACACGCTCTCGGAGACCTTCTCCCTGATGCGCCTGACGGAAGGGCAACCGCTGACGCTCGTGGTCGAACGCCGGCAAAGCGACGGCACCGCGCAAGAGCTTTACCGGGCCGACCTGCTGCGCGACCTGATCCTGAAGCACCCTTACAGCCGTTCGCAGGCCGACCTCGACAAACAGGACACCTACGACGTCCGGCTCCGCTTCGACGACGACCGGGACACCTATATGCAGACCGCCGTCACCGTAGCCGGCTGGACGATCGTCCTGCAAAATTCGGGAATATAAGAAACACGAAAAGACCCATACATCCATGAAAGTGAACTACCACCATACTTTCATCCTGGCCTTTCTCCTGACCGCGCTGCTGGCCTCCTGCCGGAAAAGGGCCCAGCCCTACGACAGCGGGACGGGCGCTCCCGTAACGCTGGGTATCCTCCCGAAACTTTCGGGAAGCGATATGAGCGAGTTGAAAGAGGTGCGCGTCATCATTTTTTCGACCCGGACTTTCACCCCTTACGGCCCGAAAGTACTGGTCACCAACGAGAAGATAGACCTCAGCCGGGAATACCTCACGACCACCTACGTGGGGTACAACGACATTTACGTGATCGGCAACGAGCCGCAGGATCTTTCCGGAGTCAGGTCGCCCGAAGAACTGGCCAAAATCATGATGTACACCCAGAGCGCGCTGCAGTCGGGCAGTTTCGTTTTCTACAAACAGCTGCTGAACGTCAACGTGCGCGGCGAGAAAGAGATCTACCTCGAAGGGGAGGACTCCCCCGTCGAAAGCCTGAGTATCCCCCTGCAACGCGTTATGGCCAAGCTGACCGTTAATTTCGACCTCAGCACCGAAATCTTCAACGGCGAAACCGCTACCGGGCAATACCTGGACATCCAGTCGATGGAGCTGGTCCAGACCCCGAAATTCAGCTACCTGGTCCCGAAAAGCTACGACAATACCGAAGGGTTCCTGGATGCACGTACCGTCGCGTTGCCGGCGAACAGCAGTCCGCAAGCGCACCGTTACACCGGCACCACCGGCGACATCCTCCTGCCGGAAAACCTCCTTTCCCAAAAGGACAGCTACACATACCTCGTGGTCAAAGGTAAGAGCGGAAACGTCAGCCACACCTACCGCCTGCCGATAGGCGACGCCATGAACCCGGCCGACTCCAAATCGGACAAATGGGACATCACCCGCAACAGGCACTATATCCTGAACCTGAAAGGGATCACCGGCGACGGCGAAACGGATATGGCGTTCGAAGCGAAAGTGGGAGGCTGGGACGCGGTAGACGTGGACATCGACGTTCCGGGGCCGAGCTACCTGTTCCTGGATAAAACAAAGATCGATCTGAAATCCGTCCGTTTCTACACCTTCATCCACTTTTCGAGCAACGGCCCTGTCACGGTGACAGCCCCCCCGGGATTTACCGGTAATCAACTGAAAATCAAAGGGCCAATCTATTCCGATGACACGCATACCCAAGGGAAAATCGGCTTTATCAAAGGGAACTGGAACGCTGCGAACGATGTGGCTTACACGATCAATATCCGTTCTGGCAATATCTCGAAAAATGTCACCGCCCAGATGTACCGGACAGAAATTACAGATTACGGGACAGGTTTTTTAGGCACTTGGTGCGAGGCAAACGGCATAGCCAACGCGGCGGCTTACGTCGATGCCGGAGACAAGACCGGCGAAACCCAGTATTTCTATCCACGGTACTATTACACGGCCACTCCGGCCGAGGCCAACCGCGGATGCCGGAATTACAAGGATCCGAAAGTGGCCGACGACCATCCCACGCGGGGCAAAGGCTGCTGGCGCGTGGCCACCATCGCGGAAATGATAGCTCAAGGTTATATGGGATGGACCATTGAACAGGCGGACATAAACCCGGTATCCTATGCATACCTGACCTATCCGCCGGGTATCACGGCTGGGAATCTGGCACATGATCTGAAGACCAAGGAATACTGGTATTTCTGCGTGCTGGACGTCCGTCCGCCCGAGCTGGCCGACTTCGTCGTGTCCGACAACGACATCACCGGTATCGGCATGGCGGACGCCGAATACGAATGCCAGAAACTGGGAACGGACTGGCGGCTACCCACTCCCGACGAAACCCTCTACATATTCTACAATGCGGGGACGATAGGCATACCGAACAACTTCTTCTCCGACAGCTACTGGTGCAAGTACGGCGGCAAGTTCCGAATAGCCACCGTCTCCGACCCGGACGGTTCGGAGACGACCGCCGACATGCTTAACCAGCCGCATACCGTGAGATGCGTCAAACCCAGATGGTAGTAAAAAAAGAACAGATATGCCCGGCATAAAACATTACATAGGAATCGCGTCGCTCGCCCTTACGCTCTGCATCACCGCCTGTACGGACAGGCACGACGGAGAGGATCGGACAGCTAAGGATCAGGTCGTACTGCGGTTCGGCCCGCAGGCCAACCGCGAGGTCAGGACAAGGGCCGCCGGCCCGGCGGACGACGAGAACCGGGTGAAGAGCATCAACATGCTGGTTTTCGACCCGGAAGGGAACACCGTTCTGCACTTGCAACCCGCCATGGAATGGGACGGTACGGTTTACCGGGCCACTGTCACGGTGCCTTCGGCGTCGGGGCCCCATAAGCTGTATCTGGTAGCCAACCACCCGATGGCGGTCGGCTCCATCCATAACGTCGATGCCCTGATGCGCGAGACCGAAAGCAAACGCAACGCCGACGGCTCGGTCACGCCGCCTTTTACCATGTCCACGGACGTGATCGTTCTCGGCAAACTGAGCGCCGGAGCCATTCAGGACGCCCTGAAAAGCTCGGACAACATATTCAGCCTGAAACGGAACGTCTCCAAATTCACCATCGAGAACACCGCCGCCGGTTTCACACTCGGCGACGCAGCCTGGATAAACACGCCGGTATCGGCAGCCGTAGCGGAGAACCCGGCCTATGCAACGGCCACCGATCCCACCCGCTACCACCGGAACCGATCCGAATCCATCTACCTGTACAAACAAGCCGTTTTCAACAGCGACGCCAACCGGGCTTTCCACCTGTTGGTGCGCGGCAGCTACAAAGGAAAGGAATACTTTTACAAGCTGCGGCTGTTCAACCCGGACGGCACTCCTTTCACCCAAATAGAACGCAACTGCCACTACAAGGTAACCGTCACCGCCGTGTCGGGCATCGGAATGGCGAACGAAGAGCAGGCGGTCAAGAACGGCTTCAGCAACGATTTGCAGGCAGTCGTGCAGAAAGAGATCGACAGCCCGCTGGATACTTATCGCAACATATCCCTGCAGGCCGGCTATCAGTTGGGATTCAGTTGCACGGATTGGACTATCTACCGGGACGCCATCACCGCTCCCATTCAACTCGGCCACGCTTACCGCCTGATCCGGGACGCGTCGCTGACCGGATACACGACCTTCGACCCGTACAATGCCGCCACAGCGGACGGCGCGGATGCAGCCTCCCCGCAAATCATATTACCAGTGCAGGAAACGGAGTCGGGCAGGGTAGTCAGCGGAGAGATCACATGCAGCGACGCGGTGGACAAAGCCTACGAAATGACGCTCTCATTCAAGGATATGCCGGGCAAGAACGAAGAGTACGGCTTCTCCTGCCGGTTACGCTACGGAGTGCTGTTCCAGGAGCTTACGGTCAACCGCCACCCGGCCCTAGACGCCACCTATCATGTACTGCCCATGCTGAACACGTTTTACGGCGAAGTGGCGGATTACGAAAGCCACGACTGGATCAACCTGTCGGAACAGCGCCACGAGGACACGAACATGAAAAAGGCGGTCGTGGAGACAGACAACGACAACATCTTTATCCACGTGGAAAAGAACACCACAGGCACCGCCCGCGAAGGCATGGTACGCTGCGTGGGCGCGAACGGCTACTATGAGGTACGGATCATGCAAAAATAACAGGACGGCTTACGCAGCGGTCTGCGAGCCCGAAAGAGACTGTTCGGCACGATATGTCACGGAAAACTATACTGTTCGGAGGAGTGGCGTGCATCGTTGCCGCCGGGGCCGTCCTTTTTTCCGTCTTTTACGACGGAAAAAACGGATCGTCCGATAACGCAGCCATTTCGGTCGGAAAACAGCCGAAACCTTACGTGCCTCCCGTCCCGCCCGTCGTGCTGTCCGATCCGGGGGAAAGGGCGGACTATCTGGCCCGCCATTTCTGGGATCGTTTCCCGATGGCCGACACAGCCTATATCGGGGCGGCGGAGATCACGGAACAGGCTCTGGCCAACTACCTCTATATTTTGAACGAGGCGTCGCCCGCAGCCGCCGGCGAAGGACTGGGCATCCTTTTGGAGAAAGCCGCCGAAGGCAACACACGGATGTTCGCACACTTCGCCGAATTGCTGGAGCACTATCTCTACGACCCCAATTCTCCCGCGCGCAACGACGAGCGGTATATCGCGGTGCTGCGCCATATCGCCGATTCGCCGCATGTCGGCGATATATACAAGATCCGCCCCAAATCCCAGTTGGAAATGGCGCTGAAAAACCGTCCGGGCGATCGGGCTGCGGATTTCGGCTATGCCCTTGCCAACGGAACGCATGGCAGCCTGTATGCCGTCCGGGCCGAATATACTTTGCTGGTCTTTTACGATCCCGACTGCCCGGGTTGCCGGGAGGTGACCGCACGCATGGCGACGTCAAGGCTATTGCGGTCATGGACAACCGACCGCCGCAAGCTCTCCGTCCTTGCCGTTTATCCGGGCGAGGATACGGTATTGTGGAGCCGACGCAAAAAGGAATTGCCGGACGACTGGATCGTCTGCCGCGACTCTTCACGTCAACTATTACCTGACCGTCTTTACGACCTGCGGGCGTTCCCCACGATTTATCTGCTCGACAAAGCGAAGCGGGTGGTGCTGAAAGATGCAACGTTCGAGGCCGTGGAGAAGTGGTTGGAACAACATATCGCCTTACTTATCCATCAAAAATAAAAAATGGGCTCCCGCTTTGGCAGGAACCCGTCCGGTACCAGAAATGACCGGTATTTAGAACCCGTGTTTGCGCACCGCTTCCAGCAGTTGCTTCATCGCCCGTTCCAAAACCGAGCGCGGCGTCCCGACGTTCAGCCGCTGGAATCCGGTTCCCTCCACACCGTAGATCGAGCCGTCGCCCATTCCCAAACCGGCTTCCTGAACGAGGAACCGGTTCAACTTCTGCTGCGACATGCCCCAGCCGCGGAAATCGAGCCACATCAGGAAAGTCGATTCCGGCTTGTAGCATCCCACCGAAGGAATATTCTCGGTCATAAAGTCATACACGAAATCGACGTTGCCCTGCAAGTAGTCCACCAGGCACTCCATCCACTCGTCTCCCTGCTCGTAAGCGGTTTTCAGGGCCACCGAGCCGAAAATGTTCCCGTTCTCGATATGGATCTTATCCACTTCGGCCTGATAAGCCGCCCGGCGTTCCGCATTCGGGATAATGGCTACCGCCGTCGAAAAGCCCGCCACGTTGAAACTCTTGCTCGGGGCGATCAGCGTTACCGTCCGGTTGGCGAGGTCTTCGGTAAGCGATGCGATATGCAGGTGCCGATGCGGCTTGAAGATAAAGTCGCAATGTATCTCGTCCGAAATAACAGTCACGTCGTGCTTTTTGCAAAATTCCCCGATTTTCAGCAGCTCCTCGCGCGTAAATACCCGTCCCGTCGGGTTGTGCGGGTTGCAAAGGATGAATGCTTTGGCCTGCGCCAGTTTCTTGTCCAGGTCTTCGAAGTCGATGCGGTATTCGCCCGTTTCGGGATCCTGCACCAGCGGGTTGTTCAGCACCGTGCGGTTGTTGTAGCGGATCGTGTTGCCGAACGGATGATAAACCGGAGGCTGGATCACCACTCCGTCGCCCTCTTTCGTGCAGCTCAGCATCCCGAAAGTCACCCCCGCCACGACGCCCGGCGAGAAAGCGATCCACGAAGGGTCTATGTCCCAGCCGCTGTGCCGTTTCACCCAGCCGCAGATAGCGTCGTAATAGCATTGCGGACGGAAAGTGTAGCCGAAGATCGGGTGTTTCATCCGCCGCTCCATCGCTTCGACAATAAAATCGGCCGTCGCGAAGTCCATGTCCGCCAGCCACAGCGGGATCACTTTGTCTGTGCCGAACACCGGCATCAGGTCCTCGTATTTCTCGCAATCGGTCCCTACGCGGTCGATGTATGTGTCGAAGTCGTATTTCTTCATGGGTTCGTTTTATTAAAAGTTGAGCAAATTTAGAAAATAAGGGGTA
>JAJBVQ010000210.1 GCA_020859745.1 Rikenellaceae bacterium | reverse complement strand
CAGGGATGAAAGCCGATTTGCGGATTCGGGGAAAAAGACCGACATTTGTGCCGGCGAAAGCGGTTCAGACCCACGGTGTAATGGTAACACAGCAGATTTTGGTTCTGTCGTTCCAGGTTCGAGTCCTGGTGGGTCAACACTTTTTTGAAGAATTTTTTGCGGATTTCGCGCAGACGCATTAAATTTGCACCGTCCCCCGGTGGGAGGCAAGCGTTTACATTGACCCGTGGTGTAATGGTAACACTACAGATTCTGGTTCTGTCTTTCTGGGTTCGAGTCCTAGCGGGTCAACACTTTTTCAGTCCGGGCATCTTATCTCTCCGATAGGGTGCCTTTTTCGTATATCCGATTTATTGCCATGAAAGCTATCGACCCTAAGCAAATTGCAGACAACCCCATCGACATTATAGGCCGCGAATGGATGCTCGTCACCTCCGGAACGCCGGAGCATTTCAACACCATGACCGCCAGCTGGGGCGGGGTGGGTTACCTGTGGAACCGGCCCGTGGCGACGATCTTCGTACGGCCCGAGCGTTATACTTACGGGTTTATCGAGCGCACCGGGCGGTTCACCCTCTCTTTCCTGGGCGAAGGGCATAAAGCCGTGCATAAAATCGCCGGTTCGAAATCGGGCCGGGATACCGACAAGATCGCCGAAGCGGGGTTGCATCCGGTATTTACTGAAACGGGAGGCATTCTTTACGCAGAGACCCGGCTGGGGTTGGAATGCGAAGTGCTGTATGCCGATACGATCGCGGCGGAATGCTTCGCCGATCCTGCGCTGGCCGCGCAGTGGTACGGCCCGGTGAAAGGCGAGTACCACAAAATGTATATCGCCGGGATCACCGGAGCGTGGGTCAGGGAGTAGCTTTTAACGGGTACAGGCAGAAAAAAGGCCGGGATTATTCCCGGCCCATGCCCAAACGGTAGACGAACGCCACCCCCGCTTTATACGGGATCCACTCGCCGCTGCGGTTCCAGTCCGCATAACGCTGCCCCGTCAGCGTGTTGACCCCGTAGTACCAGCCCAGGTGCCATCCTCCGCCGACGTAGAAATCCATGCCCCAGCGCCGGGCGATGTCGATCTGCCAGCCGAGGGTCAGGCCGAGTCCCAACCCGATCCCGTGCTGCACTTCGGTTTTGGGATGGTCCCATTTGCTCACTTTGTAGGAGTCGTACGCTACATAGCCCCCCACGTAAAAACCTTTCAACGCCTCTTTCGGGTAGAAACGCACCTCCGGGATCAACTGCAACCCCTGCAACGGCCGCCCCTTGACGCTCTTCCACGGCGAATAGACCGCGTCGGCGTTGAATGTGAATTTGTCGCCCAGCCGGGTCTCCACCGACATGTTCGGCACCCCGACCACCCAATACAGGGCGTTCCACTTGAGCGACGTGTTTTGGGCCTCGGCCGCCGGGGCGCTCCCGATGGCGGCGAACAGGGCCAGTATCACAATTTTACGAAGCATAAACCGTTGTTTTAATTCTTCAAAGATAGTATAAAATGTTACCTTTGCCGAAAATGCGTATATTACCGATGACATTCAAGATATTTGCAGCGTCCGCCTTTTCCGCCGGCATCCTTTTCGCTTCGCATGCCGTCGCCTCGGCCCAGAACCGGGAAGTGACCCCGGAGATGATCCGGCAGGCGCAGGCCGCTGGCTATAATTCCGACCTGCGACAGGGGCTGGAAGGGCTCGGGGAGCTCGAAAAACTCAAAGGGAACGCCGCATCTACAGGTAGCAAGAGCGGTGCCAAATCCACCTCTACGGACCGTAACCGCAAGGATTCGGACCTGAAAAACCTCGAATACGACCGGCGCAACAACGGCGTGGACACCAACGGCGACAAGTACCGCCGGCAGCAGGAGACGCAGAACGATTACCGCAAACGCACCGTCCGCGACAAGGAGGGGAACCTGGTGGATGCCGAGACCGGCGAGATATTCGAGAATGCGGACGGAACGGTGACGGCCCTGGGCCAGCAAAACCGGGTGCCGGGCACCGGGACGAACACCATTACCGACCCGCGGCTCGATGCGGTGGGCAAGCTGACCCCGGCCGAAGCCGAACGGCTCAAACGGGAGGAGAAGCGGATACAGGCTTCGGTGTTGCGCAACAGCGTCTTCGGGCGGGAGATCTTTTCGGCGCGGAACCTCACTTTCGCCCCGACCTATAACCTGCCCACGCCGGCCAACTATGTGCTGGCGGCGGGCGACCGACTCTTTATCGACCTGTGGGGCGGCGCGGAGGCCAACTACGACCTCAAAGTCAGCCCGGACGGCTTTATCACCGTCCCGGACGCGGGGGTGATCAACGTGGGGGGGCTGACCGTCGAAGCCGCCGAGAACCGCATCCGCAACAAACTGGCTTCTACGGTGTCGGGACTCAGCAACGGGACTGTCAATCTTAAACTCTCGCTCGGGGATATACGTTCCATCAAAGTCAACATCATCGGCGAGGCTTCGATGCCGGGGACTTACACCCTGCCGTCGCTGGCTACCCTTTTCAATGCGTTGTACGAGGCGGGCGGGGTGAGCGACATCGGGTCGCTGCGAAGCATCAAACTGATCCGCGGGGGCAAACAGGTGGCCGACCTGGACGTTTACGAATACCTGATCGGCGGCAAACAGGAGGTGAACACGGGATTGCAGGACAACGACATGATCATCGTGCAGCCGTACGAGAACCTGGTCAAAGTGACGGGCAAGGTCAAGCGGCCGCGTATTTACGAACTCCGGAAAAACGAAACGGCGGACGACCTGCTGCAATACGCCGGGGGCTTCATGGGAGAGGCCTATAAAGATAACCTCACTGTTAACCGCAAGTCGGGGCGCATGATGAGTGTCCACAGCGTGCCGTCCGGGGAGTTCGCGGAGTTCGCCATGGCCGACGGCGACAGCGTGGCCGTGGGCGAGGTGATCCGGCAGTACGCCAACCGCGTGACGGTCGAGGGGGCCGTGTGGCGGCCGGGCGATTACGAGCTGAACGACAGTCTGACCTCTTTGAAAGAGTTGATCAAGAAGGCCGAAGGAATCCGGGGGGATGCCTTGATGAGCCGAACCCAAATCGTGCGGCTCAATGACGACTATACTTTCACGGTGGAGGCTGTAGACTTGCAGGGACTTCTGAACGGGACGGTGGCGGATGTGAAATTGCGGCCGGAAGATTTGGTGCGCATACCGTCCGTGAATTCGTTGAAAGAGGGCTACACGATCGACGTCAAAGGCGAGGTCAATACGCCCCAGACGTTGCTGTACCGAAACAACATGACCATCGAGGACGCGATCCTGATGGCCAACGGGCTGAAAGAGTCGGCTTCGCTGGCCCGCATCGAGGTGGCCCGGCGCGTCAAGAACCCGAAATCCACGGAGCCGTCCGACCGGATCGCGGAGCTGTTCCAGTTCAATATTCCGGCCGATCTGGGGCTTTCGCCCGAAACCGCATCGTTCACCCTTCAGCCGTTCGACGAGGTATATATCCGCCGTTCGCCGGGTTACAGCGAGCAGAACAGCGTCTTCGCGGAAGGGGAGTTCCTCTTCGACGGCGAGTACGTGCTTTCGACCAACAACGACCGTCTGAGCGACCTGGTGGCCAAAGCCGGGGGGCTGACCCCGGAGGCGTATATCAAAGGAGCCTACCTGAAACGCCAGCTGACCGAGGAGCGGTTGGCGCGGCAGGAGACCCTGTTTGACCTTTCGGAACGGGGCAAGGCCGCCACGGGAGACACCATCGTGATGAAAAAGATGCAGGTCGGTGACTATTATCCGATCGCCATCGACCTGGTGGCCGCCTTGAAAGACCCGTCGAGTTTGGATAACCTCGTGCTGGAGGACGGCGACAAGCTGGTCGTGCCGAAATTCAACAATACAGTGACCATCAGCGGAGCGGTTCTTTACCCTTGCACCGTGACCTATGTCAAGGGGCAGAAGATCCACGATTATATCGCCCGGGGCGGCGGATATGCGGCGCGGGCCAAGAAGCGCCCGTTCGTGATCTACGCCAACGGCCTGCCCGACGCCAAGCGCGGCGGCCGCTGGCCGAAGGTCGAGCCGGGCTGCGAGATCGTCGTGCCGTCCAAACCGCCGAAAGGGTCGGGGATGAGCGCCGCCGAGATCATGAGCCTGGCCACCAGCACCGTATCGATGGGTGCGATGATCACTTCGCTGTTTAAGTAATCGACAACCATACAGAGGGATGGCATTCCTTTATAACTGTTCCATACGCGCCTTCAGCCTGGGTATCGGGCTGGGGGCTCTTTTTAACCGGAAGGCCCGGCTGCTGCACCGGGGGCGGCACGGCCTGCTGTCCCATATCGAGAAACAAGAGTCGGCCGCAGACCACGGCAGGGGCACGATTTGGGTGCACTGCGCTTCGCTCGGCGAGTTCGAGCAGGGGCGGCCTCTGATCGAAGAACTGCGCCGCCGTCATCCGGCGGGGTCGCCGGAGTACAGGCGGATCGTAGTGACCTTTTTTTCGCCGTCGGGGTACGAGATACGGCAGAACTACGACCGGGCCGATGCGGTGTACTACCTGCCGGCCGACACGCCGGAGAATGCGCGCCGCTTCGTGGCGGCGGTGAGGCCCGAAACCGCGATCTTCGTCAAATACGAATACTGGTACAACTATCTTTCGGCCTTGCGGGATTCCGGGGCGCATACCTGCGTGGTGTCCGCTATTTTCCGTCCCGACATGGTCTTTTTCAAAGAGTCAGCGGCGGGGAGGTTCATGCGCAGGACGCTCGGGCTGCTCGACCGCTTTTTCGTGCAGAACGAATCTTCCAGGGAGCTGCTGGCGACCATCGGCTTCGGGGCGGACCGGGTGACGGTCAGCGGCGACACCCGTTTCGACCGGGTGGCGGCTTTGGCGGAGCAAGCGCCGGAGCTGCCGTTGGCGGCCGCGTTCGTGCGGAATGCACAGGGGCCTGTCATGGTCTGCGGCAGCACCTGGCCGCCGGACGAGGAGATCCTGCTGGAGCTGATGAATGCCCGGCCCGGAATGAAATTCATCGTCGCCCCGCATGAGTTGGACTCGGCCCGGATCGACTCTTTTATACAGCGCAGCGGCAGGAAAGGGCTGAGGTATACGGCCCTCTCCGCCGATACGCCGGCAGGGGAGCTGGCGGCGGCGACGTTGCTTATGATCGACACGATCGGCATTTTGTCCGGCGTCTACCGGTACGGGCAGATAGCCTATATCGGCGGCGGTTTCGGGCACGGGATACACAATACGCTGGAGGCGGCCACCTGGGGCATGCCGGTCGTTTTCGGGCCGAAATACACGGCCTTCGCCGAGGCCGTGGAGCTGGTGGCGGCGGCGGCGGCGGCGCCGGTGTCGGAGGCCGGCGGGCTGCGCCGGACGGTGGAGAAGTGGCTCTCTGACCCGGCCGGGCTGGCGTTTAAGGGTGCGGCGGCGGAATCGTACGTCCGCAGCCGGGCGGGAGCCTCCCGGATCATTCTCGACGCGATCGGGGAATAAGGATTTCGGCACCTGTTTTGTCAGTAATTCCGAAAATCACTACATTTGTTATCGTTCAACCGACTACGCCATGTCAAAACCTGTCATAAAATTGTTGTCGCTGCCTTTCGCGCTGGCGGCTACCCTGTCTCTTCTCCTCTCGCCGGAAGGTGCCGCCGCGCAGGGCCGCAAGGCCGCTAAGCAGCAGGCCGAGGAGCTGAGCTACCAGCAGGCCGGTACTCCGGCCGCCGGGAAAAAAGAGCGGGAATGGGTCGATCCGAACGCCACGATCGTGCGGGGCACGCCCCGTTCTCGGCTCAGCCCGGCAGAGCAGATGGTCTGCAATCTGACCGAGCGCAAGGCCGAGCTTCAGAAGCAGGTGGATCTGCTGGGGGCGGAGCTGAAAACGGCGCGGGGTTCGCGGGCGCGGAAGATCACCAAGGAACTCGATATTCTGGCAGACCAGATCGCTGTGATCGACCGCAAACTGGAGGCGCTGCCCAAACCGCAGAGTATTCCGGACGCCTATTCCAGCGGCAAACCGTTCAAGCAGTTCGTGGACTCGCTGGTGGACAGGCGGATCGAGGAGGAGGGCTACGTGAAAGGGCCGGGCGATACGCCGGCCACGGACAACTATGTGGCCCCGACGCAGAGTGCGGCGGCGGCTTACCGGATTGTCTACCGCGTCCAGCTGGCAGTGACCACGCGCCCGAACGAGGCGGCTTTTTCGGGTTTGGCGGGGGTGAAGATGCTCCAGCGGCCTGACGGGAAATACGCCTACTACTATGGCGGTTACCCGAACTACGCAGAGGCCCAGGCGGCCTGCAAGCGGCTGCGGGCGGATGCCCGGTACCGGGACGCTTTTGTCGTGGCGATGCAGGGAACGCAGCGCATCAGCATTCAGGAGGCGGCGCGGCTGACGGTCGGTCGATAGATCCTTTTATCGGATATACGCAAAGGCCCAAGGGATTCCCTTGGGCCTTTTTCCGTTCGGATTCGGTGTCTACTGGATATTGGCGATCGACATGATGTCGGCGAACACGCCCGCCGCCGTCACCGACGCTCCCGCGCCGTAGCCCTTGATCTGCAACGGGTACTCGTTGTAGCGCGTCGTCGTGATCAGGATGATGTTGTTGCTCCCTTCGAGGTTGTAGAATGGATGCCCCGCCTCGACCTCCTGCAATCCCACCGAGCAGGCGCCGCCCTCCAGCGACGCCACGAAGCGCCACTTCTTGCCCTCCGCCGCCAGCACGCGCCGCTTCTCCTCGAACGCCGCGTCCAGCTCCGGCACCTTCGCCCAGAAATCGTCCGTCGAACCCTCGAAAATATAGTCCGGCACGAACAGGTTCTTCACCACATTCTCCTGCTCCACCCGGTAGCCCGACTCGCGCGCCAGGATCACCAGCTTGCGCACCACGTCCGTCCCGCTCAGGTCGATGCGCGGGTCCGGCTCGGCATACCCCGCCTCCTTGGCCATCGCCACCGCCCGGCTGAACGGAATATCTTCCGACAGGACGTTGAAAATGTAGTTCAGCGTCCCGCTCAGCACCGCCTTGAGGCCCAGTATGGTGTCTCCGCTGTGCCGCAGGTCGTTGATCGTGTTGATGATCGGCAGTCCCGCCCCCACGTTGGTCTCGAACAGGAATTTTACTCCACGGGTTCTGGCGGTATTCTTCAACGTTGCATAGTGCTCGTAATCCGACGAAGCCGCGATCTTGTTGGCCGTCACCACCGACACGTTATGCTCCAGCAGGTCACCGTAAATTTCCGCCACCGCCGGGCTGGCCGTGCAGTCCACGAATACCGAGTTGAAGATGTTCATCTCCACGATCCGGTCCCGCACCGCCTGCGGCGTGGTCGGAATCCCCTCGTTTTCCAGCAGTTCCTTGTAGTTCGCCAGGTCGATGCCGTCCCGGTCGAAGATGCTACGACGCGAGTTGGAAATGCCGACGACATTGATCTTCAGGGCGTTATTTTTCTGCAATTCCGCCTGTTGCGACCTGATCTGCTCGATCAGCGAACCGCCCACCAGCCCGACCCCCGTCAGGAACAGGTTCAGCACCTGGTACTCCGAGAGGAAAAAAGAGTCGTGGATCACGTTCAGCGCCTTGCGCAGGCTCTCCACCTTGATGACGAACGATATATTTGTTTCGCTGGCCCCCTGCGCGCAGGCGATCACGTTGATCCCGTTCCGCCCCAGCGTGCCGAACAGCTTGCCCGCGATCCCCGGACACGAACGCATATTCTCGCCCACGATGGCCACCGTCGCCAGGTCGCACTCCAGCATGATTTCGTCGATCTCGCCCATCGCAATCTCCTGCGCAAACTCCGCGCTCAGCACCTCTTTGGCGTGCAGGGCGTCGTCGCGCCGCACTCCGATCGACGTGGTGTTCTCGCTCGACGCCTGCGACACGAGGAACACGCTGATCCCCGCTTTGGCCAGTGCCTTGAATATCCGGTAGTTGACCCCGATCACCCCGACCATTCCCAGTCCGCGGATGGTCAGCAGGCAGCTGTCGTTGATGGACGAGATCCCCTTGATCGCCTTGCGCACGTCGCCGTCCGCAGCCGCTTTCGCCCGTGAGATATAGGTACCCGCGCTCTCCGGCCGGTAGGTGTTCTTGATGTAGATCGGGATGTTGTGGTTGTAAGCCGGGAAAATCGTCGGCGGGTAGATCACTTTCGCCCCGAAGTTGCACAGCTCCATCGCTTCGAGGAACGTGAGGCTCTCGATCAGGTAAGCCTTGTCGATCACGCGCGGGTCGGCGGTCATAAAGCCGTCCACGTCGGTGTAGATGTTCAGCACCTCGGCCCCCGTCGCCGCAGCGATGATGGCCGCCGTGTAGTCCGACCCGCCGCGGCCCAGTGTCGGCGCCTCGCCGCTGGTCTTGTCCGACGAGATGAAGCCCGGCACCACGCTCACCCGCGCATCGTCGGCGAACGTGCCGCGCACCAAAGAGTTGGTCAGGGTGAAATCGACGATATGCTTGTTGAAATAGGGTTCCGTTTTGATGAACGCGCGCGCGTCGCGCAGCACTGCGTCGTCGATGATGCGGCTGACAATCAGCGAGCTGAGCCGCTCGCCGTAGCTGACGATCGTGTTGGTGGTCTTGGACGACAGGTCCTGGATCAGGGAGACGCCGCGCAGGATATTGCCCAGCTCGTCGAGCAGCGCCTCGACCTGCACGAGGGTATCCCCCTGCATGGGCACCGGCACGCTTTCGGATACGGCGGCTCGATGCCGCTCGCAGATCGCCCGGTATTGTTCCGTATAGGCGGGATCGGCCTTGGCGGCGGCTTCGCTGACGGCGATCAGCTGGTCGGTGACACCGCCCAGGGCCGAAACGACCACCACCACGCGCCCGCTCTCCCGGTCGATGATCTGTTTGATATTCCGGAGTCCTGCGGCGCTCCCCACGGAGGTGCCGCCGAATTTGAACACTTTCATCGTCTTGCTCTTTCGGTTTATTCGCTTTTGGAACCCGCAAGATACATATTTTTTGCGGGATAACGGTAGGATCGTGGTGCGGCCGCCGGGAAGAGGGTCAGCCGCGAAGGGAGAGGTGCGGCCGCGCTTCTATTTTTTAAGCGCCGCCTTCGCCGCGCCGATGATCTTGCAGACGCTCATCGCGAAATGGGTGAACAGTATCCTCGGATTCCCGTTCTGCCGGATCTGGGCCAGCAGCAGCTCGAACTCCGCCACGAAAGCCTCCACGGTCACCTCCGAAACGTACGGTGCGAAGTTCTGGCAGAAAGCCTCCCGCGCCGGATCGGTGTACGCGATCCGTTCCATGCCGATCCCCGTCATGTAGCATTCCCGCACGATCCCCAGCGCCGCCGTGCAGAACTGTTTCTGCGCCTCGCGTCCCAGCGGGGCCATCTCCTCCGCCCAGTCGAAAAGGCCGAGGTATTTTTGCTGGTAGCACAATCGCATCAATTTGATGAACCGCTCCTGATGCTCGCTGGATGCCATGCCCTGCCCCTCCGAAGCCGCCGCCATACGGGCCGCCGCGCCCCAGCTCCCCTGCGCCAGATGGGCGATCCGTTGCGCCTGTTCGGAAGCCGATCCTTTACGCGCGATCAGCTCCCGGGAAATGATATCGTCCGGCACCCCCGGCATCGCTACGATCTGCGTCCGCGACCGGATCGTGGTGATGATCTTCTCCGGCTCGAAGCTCACGAAAAGGAACAAGGTCTTCTCCGGCGGCTCCTCGACCAGCTTGAGCAGCGTGTTGGCCGCCGCTTCGTGCAGCCGTTCCGGCAGCCAGACGATCACCGTCTTGTAGCCCCCCTCGAACGACTTGAAGCCCATCTGCCGCACCAGCTCGTTCGCATCGTTCTTGTTGATGATCCCCTGCTGGTTCTCGATGCCGAGGGCCGCGTACCACTCCTGTTCGGTGAGGTACCCTCCCGTTTCCGGTATCACGCGCCGCCAGACGTGCAGGAATTGTTCGCTGCGCGGCTTCTCGTCGGCACGCCCGGTCGCCACCGCCTCTTTCGAGGTGTTGACCGGATAGATGTAGTGGCAGTCCGGATGCTCCATCCGCTGCATGCGGTAGCACTCCGGACAGACCCCGCACGAATCCTCGTCCGTGCGGTTGCGGCAGTTGACGTACTGGGCGTAGGCCAGCGCCAGCGGCAACGCCCCCGCCCCCTCGCCGCCCGTGAAAAGCATGGCGTGGCTGATGCGCCCGCTGCGCACGGTTTCGCGCAGGTGGCGTTTGATCTCTTCCTGTCCTATGATCTCTTTGAACTGCATTTTCGGGGTGCGCGGCGCGAAAAACCGGGCCGGCGACTGACGAAGATACGGAAATTTTGCATATCTTCGCCAATCACACGGAAGTCTAAACCATTTCACATACCAAAAAGAACCATGAGAATAGCAGAGTTGCTCGCCTCGGGCGAGCGTAACGTCGAAGTAGTGGCCAAAGGATGGGTACGCACCAAGCGCGGCAACAAGAACGTGGCGTTCATCGCCCTGAACGACGGCTCGACTATCAATAACATTCAGGTGGTGGCCGAGACCGCCGCTTTCGACGAGGCGCTGCTCAAGGACATTACGACCGGGGCCTGCGTCAAGGTGACCGGGACGCTGGTCGAGTCGCCCGCATCAGGGCAGCCGGTCGAGATTCAGGCCAAAGCGATCGAGATCTACGGGACTGCCGATCCGGAGAGCTATCCGTTGCAGAAGAAGGGGCATACCCTCGAATTCCTGCGCGAGATTGCGCACTTGCGGCCAAGGACCAATACGTTCGGGGCGGTGTTCCGCATCCGGCATGCCATGGCGTATGCGATTCACAAGTATTTCAACGACCGAGGATTCTACTACTGGAACACGCCGCTGATCACCGGCTCGGACGCCGAAGGGGCGGGGGCGATGTTCCAGGTGACGACGCTCGACATGGCCAACCCGCCGCGCACGGAGGATGGGAAAGTGGACTACTCGCAGGACTTCTTCGGGCGTTCGACCAACCTGACCGTTTCCGGACAGTTGGAGGGGGAATTGGCGGCGATGGCCTTGGGGCAGATCTATACCTTCGGGCCGACGTTCCGGGCCGAGAATTCCAATACGCCGCGGCATTTGGCCGAGTTCTGGATGGTGGAGCCGGAGATGGCGTTCTACGAGATTCAGGAGAATATGGACCTGGCCGAGGATTTCATCAAATACTTGGTCAACTATGCGCTGGAAAATTGCGCGGACGATCTGGCGTTCCTCGAAAAGATGTATGACAAGGAGTTGACCGAACGGCTGCGTTTCGTGACGGCCAATGATTTCGTGCGGCTGGACTACACGGAGGGCGTGAAAATACTGGAGGAGGCCCGGGACAAGAAGGGGGAGAAGTTCGAATTCCCGGTATTCTGGGGGGCGGATCTGGCGACGGAACACGAGCGCTACCGGGTGCAGCAGCATTTCAAGCGGCCGGTGATCCTGACGAACTATCCGAAGGAGATCAAGG
>JAJBVQ010000168.1 GCA_020859745.1 Rikenellaceae bacterium | reverse complement strand
AGGGTACTGTTCTCTTTGTGAACAAAGAGAACCAGAAAAACTTTCGAGGATGCTTGCGCATCCTAAATCTATCACAGCCTCACTTTTGGCGCGGCGAATGGGGTCGGCCCCTGCGGGCCTGTGACCCCATTCCGCCCGCCAAAATATAAAGACTTCGGCAGACTAAGGAGTAGCGCAGCTATCTCGAAAGTTTCTTTGGTTCTTTCTTTTCAAAGAAAGAACGGTTCCATGCGGGTAGTAACTAAACGAACAGTTAAAGATACAATGAGTGATGAATAGTTTTTTCAAGACCTTTTTCGCATGTTTGCTGGCCATCGTCGTCAGCGGCATCGCGTTCGTGATATTGAGTTTCATAATGCTCGCCGCGTTGATCAGCATGATCGGGTCCATCGGGTCAGGCAGCGGCAAGGTCGCCGTTATGCGGCCCCATACCGTTTTGCGCATCGACCTGGCACAGCCCATCGTCGACAAAGCCAAAGGCAACGCCCTCGACCTGTTCGACTACAGCGAATTCAGTTTCCGCGAGCAGACCACCATTTACGAAGCCGTGACCCTGATCGGCAAAGCCGCCGAAGACCCCGACATCGACGGGATCTACCTCAACGTGCCCATGGCCATACCCTCGTCCGTCTCCACCCTGTACGAGCTGCGGCAGGCCCTCGCCGAGTTCCGCGAGAGCGGGAAATTCGTCGTCTCCTACGCCGATGTCTACTCGCAGGGCGGGTACTACCTCGCTTCGGTGGGCGACAAAGTGTGCCTCAATCCTCAAGGCGGGCTGGCCTGGCAGGGGCTGGCTTCCAACGTCATGTTCTACAAAGGGTTGCTCGACAAACTCGGCGTGCAGGCCGAACTGATCCGGCACGGGAAATTCAAAGGAGCCGGCGAACCCTTTATCCTCGACCACCTGAGCGACGAAAACCGGTTGCAGATGGAATCCATGACCAGCTCCGTCTGGGACTACCTCGTCAGCGAGATCGCTGAGAGCCGGGAACTCGCGGCTGACAGCTTACAGGCCTATGCGTCGCGGCTGGCTGTGGCTACCCCGGTGGATGCGGTGCGGCTCGGCTTCGTGGACAGCCTCTATTACCGCGACCAGATGACCCGGGAGCTGGCCCGGCTCTCCGGGCAGGACTCGTCCGGTAAGCCGCGGATACTGCCGCTTACCTCGTATCGTTCGGCCGGCAGGGGCGGGCTGGGGCGCGTAACGATGGGGAACGCGATGTCGTCCAACGAGATCGCTTTAGTCTATGCCGACGGGGAGATCGTGGACGCCGGGGACAAGAACAAGCAGATCGTCGGGAATGCGTTGGCGGAGACACTGTCGAAAGTGCGCCAGGACGACGAAGTGAAAGCCGTGGTGCTCCGGGTCAACAGCCCGGGCGGCAGCGCGTTGGCGGCGGATATCATCTGGCGGGAGGTTTACCTCACTGCCCGGGAGAAGCCGGTGATCGTGTCGATGGGGAGCTATGCCGCGTCGGGCGGGTATTATATCAGCTGCGGGGCCGGGTATATCGTGACCGCGCCGATCACCTTGACGGGGTCGATCGGCGTGTTCGGCCTGTTGTTCAATGTCGAAGAGGGGGCGCGGGAACATCTGGGACTGACCGCCGACGTGGTGCGGACCAACCGGAGCGCGGACATGGGCAACCTTTTCCGGCCGCTCACGACGGCGGAACGCCTCTATATCCAGAACGGGGTGGACACCGTCTATTCGCGGTTCGTGGGGTTGGTGGCGCAGGGGCGTAACCTGCCGGTGGACAGTGTGGACGCTATGGCGGGAGGACGTGTGTGGACGGGTGTGCAGGCGATGGAGAACGGGCTGGCCGATTGCACGGGAACGCTGCGCGACGCGATACGGATCGCCACGGAGCATGCCGGGCTGGAGCCGGACGATTACGTCGTGCGACAATATCCGGCGCCGGAAAGCTCGTCGTTCGCCTCGATACTGGGGTCGCTGACCACTTCGGCGATGATGAAGGTCATGAGCGGCGGCAGCCTGCAAGGTCTGGGGGCCGAGGCGGTGCGCGCGCGCGAAATGGTGATAGACCAGGGAATCAAGGCCGCTATGCCTTACCGGTTCGAAATACAATACTAAAGGGTTCGGGAAATTGACACTGTTGGCTAAAATACTCGCCGCCCCGCTGGCATGGATATACGGGGGGATCATCGACATCCGGCACCGGCTGTTCGACTGGGGCGTGCTCAAGAGCCGCGAGTTCGACATCCCGATCATCTGCGTGGGCAATATCACCGTGGGCGGAACGGGCAAGACGCCGCACACCGAACGGCTGATCGAGCTGCTCGACGGGGAGTTCAAAGTGGCCGTGCTTTCGCGGGGCTACAAGCGCAAGACCAAAGGCTTCGTACTGGCCACGGTGGGCAGCTCGTTCAAGAAGATCGGCGACGAGCCGAAACAGATCAAGCTCAAGTATCCGCATATTCCTGTCGCCGTGTGCGAGAAACGTGTGGA
Source organism: Rikenellaceae bacterium (assembly GCA_020859745.1). Lineage (GTDB taxonomy): Bacteria > Bacteroidota > Bacteroidia > Bacteroidales > Rikenellaceae > Rikenella. The sequence goes on along the minus strand of JAJBVQ010000168.1, from coordinate 9,180 downwards.
GGGGATTGAGAAGCTGCGCGCGGCGCATCCGGAGGTGAACCTCATCATCCTGGACGACGCTTTCCAGCACCGGTACGTGGAGCCGTGGGTCAATATCGTGCTGATGGACTACGGCTGCCCGGTATACGAAGACCACCTGCTGCCGATGGGACGGCTCAGGGACCGGCGGGCGCAGCTGGTGCGGGCCCAGATCGTGATCGTCACGAAATGTCCGGAAGAGCTTAAACCCCTGGATTACCGGATCGTGAGCAAGAACCTCGACCTCTATCCCTACCAGAGCCTCTATTTCACCCATTTCGTTTCGCAGGCCCCGGTGCCGCTCTATCCGGGATACGGGCAGGAGGCGACCCTGAAAGCGGGAACGCCGGTGGCGGCGATGGCCGGGATCGCCAACCCGACCCGGTTTATCGAAGACCTCCGGAAAGATTACGACGTGGTGAAGACCTTTATCTTCGGCGACCACTATACGTTCAAGATGAAAGATATTCACGCCGTCGAATCGGCCCTGGCCGCTTTGCCGGCCGATACCGTAGTGGTGGTGACCGAGAAGGACGCCGTGCGGCTGATGAACAGCCGCAAGATCAGCGATGATATCAAGCGGAGGCTCTACTACGTTTCCATCCGCGTGGAGTTCCTCGAAAACAAGGAGTGCGATTTCCGCAGGCAACTGGATCAATATGTCAGAGAGAATCAAAAATACAACATGCTTCATCCGGAGTAGGCTCAACATTGCCGCCGAACGGTACTGGACGGATATGCCCGGCGGCACTGTCGAGGGCGGCGGGCTGCCGACGCCGGAGGTGGGGATCGTGCTGGGCTCCGGGCTGGGGGCGCTGGCCGCGGCGATCGAGGTGGTCGGGACGCTGGATTACAGCGAGATCCCCGACTTTCCGCGCTCGACCGTTGCCGGGCACCGGGGACGCTTCATCTACGGCAGGTTAGGGGGGAAGTATGTGATCGCGATGGAGGGGCGGGTGCACTATTATGAGGGATATTCCATTCAGGACGCGGTGCTTCCCGTGCGGGCAATGTGCTGCCTGGGGATCGGGACGCTGATCGTTTCCAATGCGGCGGGGGGCCTGTGCCCGCTTTTCGAGGTGGGGGATGTCATGGCCATCGAAGACCATATCAACCTGATCCCGAATCCGCTGGTAGGGGCCAATGACCCGGAGCTGGGCGTACGGTTCCCGGATATGGGCGAACCGTACGACCGGAAACTCATCTCCCTGGCCCATGCGGTGGCTTTGGCGCAGGGTACGAATTTGCGGCAGGGCGTTTATGTGGGGTCCACCGGGCCGAGTTACGAGACGCCGGCGGAGGTGCGTTATTTCAGGGGGATCGGCGGCGACGCCATCGGGATGTCCACCACGCCGGAAGTGATCGTGGCGCGGCACCAGGGGGTGCGGGTGCTGGGATTTTCGCTGATCACCAATACTCTGACGGGAGAGCCTGCGCAGTTGTGCGGGGGGCCGAAACTGACGCACGCCGAAGTGATCGAGGCTGGCGACCGGGCGATGCCGCGGCTGTGCGCCCTGGTGCGCGAGGTGGTCGAAAAGATGTAACACTCACAGAAAGGCACGAGTATGGAAGGGGTATATATACGTAAGATCGAGGTCAGGGGGCTGTGGAACGTCTGCGACCTGGTGTGGGAGCTGACCCCGGAGGTCAATATCCTCGCGGGCAGCAACGGGAGCGGGAAAAGCACCGTGCTGCGCTGCCTGAGCGACATGTTCACGCTGGGCACCATTTCGACGGGGCACCGGTGCCGGATGCAGGCCATCGAAGTGGAGTTCACGGACGGCACGGCGGTCAGTTCGGAACGGCCGTTCGATCCTTCCATATACAATGTGTCCGTTATCAGCACGTTCGATACCACGCTGCAGGAGAGCGAGGCGATCTACAAGCTGTCGGACGGCACGGTAGCCACTTACCTGGACTGGGAGCTGTACCGGTTGCAGAACCGATACCTCACCTATCAGCTGGAGATGGGAAAGAGGGTGATTGCGGCGTTGCAGGCGGGGCTGAGCGCGGCGGAGATACAGTCGCTGACGGTGCGGAAAACGCAGTATTTCGACATTATCGACGCCCTGCTGGAATCCACCGGCAAGCAGGTCGACCGCGAGAGCGACACGCTGCGGTTCAAGACCAAATACGGGATGACGATCCAGCCTTACCAGCTTTCGTCGGGCGAGAAGCAGATCCTCATTATCCTGACCACGGTACTGATACAGGGTGGGCGGGAGTTTATCATGATCATGGACGAGCCGGAGATATCGCTCCATTTCGACTGGCAGCGGCGGCTGATCGAGGATGTGCAGAGCCTGAACCCCCATTTGCAGCTTATCCTGGCGACCCATTCCCCGGCGGTGGTGATGAACGGGTGGACCGACCGGGTGACCGAGATCAGCGACCTGGTGCGGCCGATGGGAAAGGGCGAGGAACAGAAAAAGTAGCGGATATACTATTATATAAAAAGTGGGGCGCAAAGATTTTGCGCCCCACTTTTTATATCAATAGCGGCGTAAATTACGCCTGCTGTCCTTCGAGCTGCTGCCAGATCAGCGCCGAAGCGCCCAGCACCGCCGCATTCTTCCCGTCGATGCCCGACGGCAGCAGCTTGACCTTGTTGCGGAAGTTCGAGAGCATGTGCATCTCCATGTATTTCTTGGTCGGCTCGAAAATGTACTTGCCCGCCTTGGCCAGCCCACCGAACAGGAAGATCGCCTCCGGGGAGGTAATGGTCACCGCATCCGCCAAAGCCTGTCCCAGGATCATCCCCGTGTATTCATACGCCTCAATCGCCAAACGGTCCCCATTCAAAGCAGCCTTGGTGATCATCTCGGCCGTCAGCTCATTGAAGCTGTAGTTGCGGAACTCGCTGTCCTCGATATGGTCGGCCAGTAACTTGAACGCAGTCCGTTTGATCCCGGTGGCCGACACATAGGTCTCCAGACACCCCTTCCTGCCGCAGCCGCAGACGCGCGCGCTCGCCGTCTTGTTGACAATCACGTGCCCCAGCTCACCCGCGAAGCTGTCGTGGCCGTAGATCAGCTGCCCGTTAGCCACGAAGCCGCTCCCGAGGCCCGTCCCCAAGGTCACCACGATAAAATCCTTCATCCCCTTGGCCGCCCCGTAGACCATCTCGCCGATCGCCGCCGCGTTCGCGTCGTTCGTAATCAGCACCGGGATCGTCGGGTAGTAGCGTTTCATCTTTTCGACGAACGGGATGACCCCCTGCCAAATGAGATTGGCCGCATACTCGATCGTCCCGTTGTAGTAATTGGCGTTCGGGGCCCCGATGCCGATGCCGATGATCTCGTACTCGCCGTCGAGGTTCTTCACCAAGCTCTGGATGCCGATATAAAGCTCTTCGAGGTACTGGTCGAAGTCCGGGTAATTCTTGGTGGGCACCACGCCCTCGCCGTACATGTTCCCCTCACGGTCCACCAGCCCGTAAACCGAGTTGGTCCCCCCGATGTCGATCCCTACTGCTAATTGCTTCATTTGCTATTGGTTTATGTGATGTTTTCGTAACCCAAATATAAAGATTTTTTATAAAAGCCGTATCCGGAGCGCTATTTAAAATCTTTTTTCAGCAATTGCATCAGGTCCTGGTTCATTCGGTTCGCCTCGTCGAGCTGCTTTTTCAGCAACGCGATGAATTCGTCCTGACGGGCCACCGTGTCCGGGGTCTCTTCCGGATTTTCGGCCGGTTTTACCGGCGTCAGGTTCTTCCGGAACATGTCCCCCTCGCCCTTGATCAGCCAGTAAAGATTTATATTGTCAAATGTAAAAACTATTTTCTCCAACAGATCATAGGAAGGCTTGGTCCTGCGTCCCTCGATGATGTTGAACGTAACCGCCGGGTTGACGTCCAGTTTTTTTGCGAAAGAGTTGTTGTTGAGTCCAAGCGCTTTGATCAGCAGGCTCAACCTTTCGTTGATCGTCATATAAAACCGCGCCTCCGAAACAAATTATTTACATTTGAAAACTTTATTTGCTTTTTCTAATTAAAACATTTACATTTGCAAATGAATTACGCTTTGCCATGTAGTGTTTTTGGGGTGTCTAAACTTTCAAAGATAACGAAAATCTTCGGAACGTGCCTGATATTCCGCCGCGCTGCTGGCTATGGAAACAACCAAACAAAACATTTTCAGGTATGAGAAAAAAGAAACTCTATGCGGTGGCGCTGGCTGCGGCCTGCGCCGCTTTCGCCGGATGTAAGGATTACGATTCCGACATCAAGAACCTCCAGACCCAGATCAACGCCAACGCCGACGCCATCGCCGCGCTTCAGCAGGCGATCGCCAAAGGGGTGATGATCACCGGCGTAACGCCGGGGGCGGACGGTTACAAGATCACCTTCTCGGACGGGACTTCGGTCGACCTGTCCAACGGCAAGGACGGCCAGCAGGGGCTGACCGGGCCGCAAGGCGAGGCCGGGAAAGACGCCCCGGTGCCGCAACTGCGGGTCAATGCCGCAAAAAACTGGGAGATGTCGGTGGACGGCGGGAATACCTGGGCCGAGCTGAAGGATGCCGACGGCAACAGCATCGCCGATGCCAAGACTTATGTGGCCGATTACGTGAAGATCGATGAGAGCGGCTACATCGTGATAGGGGATAAAACCACCTCGTTCAAATACAATGTGGCCATTCCGTCCGTGACCGAAGACGTCGACAACCGAATCGCCATCATTACCATTCCGGCCACAGCGACCGAACCTATGAAAACGCTGCGCGTGCCGATGGAGGGCTATTTCGACCGCCTATTCGTTTCGAATATCACGCCGGTCAAAGGCCATGCAACGCTGGCCTTTACCAAAGTTACGCTCCAGTCGGACGTGACCCTCGGCGGTAAGGAATACAAGTCGGGCGACGTGGTGTACACCACCGCCGGGATGCCGGTGGTGATCAATCCGGCGCAGGTCAATGCCGGGGCGATGACCTTTACCTTTGTGGCCAACACCGGGGCTGCGGAACCGGAAACGATGCCCGTGACCCTGGCTATGACGCAGGGCAGCGATGCGGTGATCTCGCAGACCAAGGCAGCTCCGGCTACCGGGCTGTGGACTATGACCGGAACGGTGACCGACGACGGATTTGACGGGTTCGACAATGTGGCCCTTTGCGCGCAGAACGGCAACGGGACCAACACCCTGTCGGACTACGCTTTCGAGATCGACGTTCAGGCGGGTGCAACGGGCGCCGGGGCGGTGGCGTCGGCGGTAAGCCAGAATAACGGCTCGACGGCGGTCCTCAAGGCGGCTGCGGATATTATCGACAGCTATGCCGCGTTCGACGACGGTTCGCAGGAGAAAGATGGTTACGGTATCCGCCGGGCCGACCAGACCGTACCGGCCGATGCGCCTTATACCGGCGACTGGGAGGTTTACAAACTTGCGGAGACGAACGCGATGCTGACCAAAACCCCGACCCCGACCACGGAATTGCCGGTCGTCTATACGGCTGTCGGGCTGAACGGGGTTAAAGCGGAATCGAATGTCACGGTCAGCTTCTTTGCGCCGATCCCGGAACCGGCGGTGGCTACCTATTCGATCGCGGACGTACAGGTGCAGAACGCGGACGGAACGTCGGCTGCCGAATTTACCGTGAACCTGGGCGACCTGGAGTCTGCGCTCTTCCCGACCGTGGCGTTTCAGTCGGCTTGGGAGAACTTGGCGAAGAACTTCACGGTGGAACTGGACGAGCCGCTAAAGGGCCAGGGCCAGAATAGCGTGAAATTCTACAGTGCCGATACGGACAAAGGAACATCCGTGGACGCTGTCAGCGACTTCAACAAGATCGTTTTCGCGATCGACAACAAGACGGCTGCGGGCGAATACTCGGCCACTTTCGCCTACGAGGATCAGGCGGGGAATAAGACCGAAGTGACGATCAGCTTCTTCCTGGGTTCTCCGGTGGCTACGGTCGAGGCTCCGACCGGCAAGGAGATCGCCAATGACGGAACGGAGGTTACGGTGTCTGCTTCCGATTTTACGGCCAAGGACGGCGAGGAGCCTGCACAGACTATTGCCAACGGGATCAAGGAGATCGTTTCGGCCTCTTCGACCGACGAATCCAAGATGACGGTGGCGCTCGATGGCAGCCTTACCTGCACCCGGGTGGGCGATGCTCCTGAGACGGATGAAACGGTTACAGTGAAAGTGTCGGTCAAATATGAGTGGGGTGTGACGTATGACCTGACGCTCGATGTGAAACTGGCTGCTGCGGCGTTGTAATGTATTCTGCGCTGCGGCCCGCGCTCACACGTACATCATAGCGGGCTGCGGGCGGATGCCGGCGGGGCTGGCTTTCTTCGGAAAGCCGGCCCCGCTTTCTTTATGCCGCCCCGCGGGAAGCCCGATCGGAAAATTGTCGTATCTTCGTGGGACGATAAACCGCAGAAGAGAACGATCAGATGATGCAGACCGACGCCCTGCTCCGGCTCGTGGAAAGCGAGATCGGGCGGCTTCCCCTCGAAAACACCGAACCCCGCGGACTCTATGCCCCGATCCGCTATATCCTCGAAGACGGAGGGAAGCGGATCAGGCCCTTGCTGTGCCTGATGGGGGCCGATCTCTATTCCGGCGACCCGGAAGCGGCGCTCCCGGCGGCGGTGGCGGTGGAGGTGTTCCACAATTTCACCCTGCTGCACGACGATATTATGGACAAGGCCCCGATTCGGCGGGGGCGGCCCACGGTGCACCTGAAATGGAGCGAAAGCGGTGCGATACTGTCCGGGGACGCGATGCTGATTTTCGCCTACCGGACTTTGTGCGAAGGGGCGGGCCGTTTCGGAGCGCGGAAACTGCCGGAACTGCTGGCGGTGTTCAACCGGGCGGCGATGGAGGTGTGCCAGGGGCAGCAGTACGACATGGATTTCGAGGCCAGCGACCGCCCGGTCACGCGGGAGGAGTATATCGGGATGATCCGGCTCAAGACCTCGGTGTTGCTGGCAGCGGCGTTGGAGATGGGGGCTGTCGTGGGCGGCGCTTCCGCTGCGGAGCGGAGGGCGGTGTATGAGTTCGGTGTCAATCTCGGGCTGGCGTTCCAGATACAGGACGACCTGCTGGACACGTACGGCGACGCGCGGACGTTCGGGAAGACTATAGGGGGGGATATTGCCGTGGGGAAGAAAACCTTCCTGCATATCGCGGCGATGGAGCGGGCCTCGGCGGAGCAGAGGCGGGCCATTCTTGCGCCGGGGGATATAACGGAAAAACTGCCGCGGGTGCGGGATATTTACAATGAGTTGGGAGTGCGCGAGGCGGCGGAGGCGGCCATTGCGGAGTATTTCGACAAGGCGCTGGCGGCGCTGCGCGAGGCGCATCCCGATGCCGGGCGGCTGGCGGTGCTGGAAGGGTATGCTTATTCACTGATGAAACGAAACAAATAAAGACGATGTATAGAGAACTTTTTCACGACCCGCAGAACGCTTCGGAGAAGGTCTATGTGAACGGCGAGCTGCATCCGGACGTGCGCGTGGGGATGCGGCGGGTCAACCTGACCGACGGCGGGAGCGTGACGCTGTACGATACCACGGGGCCGTACACCGAGCCGGGCTACGAAGCTGATACGGATCGCGGGGTACCGAAATTGCGGGAGGGGTGGATCGCGGCACGCGCGGCTGCTTTGCCCGAAGGGGAGTTCCATACCCAGATGTGGTACGCCCGGCAGGGGATCGTCACACCGGAGATGGAGTATGCGGCGATCCGCGAGAATGCGGGGATTGCACCGGGGGAGAAGGGGTATATCACGGCGGAGCAAATACGGCGCTCGATCGCAGAGGGGCGGGCGATCCTTCCGGCCAACCGGAAGCATCCGGAGACGGAACCGATGGTGATCGGCTCGGAGTATCTGGTGAAGATCAACGCCAATATCGGGAACTCGGCGCTCGGGTCGTCGATTGCGGAGGAGGTCGAGAAGGCGCTCTGGGCGATCAAGTGGGGGGCGGACACGGTGATGGACCTCTCCACAGGCAAGAATATCCACCAGACGCGGGAGGCGATCCTGCGCAATGTGCCGGTGCCGATCGGCACGGTGCCGATGTACCAGGCGTTGGAGAAGGTCGCGGGGGTGGTCGAGGATATGACTTGGGAAGCGTACCGGGATACGCTGATCGAGCAGTGCGAACAGGGGGTGGACTACTTCACGATCCACGCGGGGTTGCTGAAGGAGCATGTGCCGCTGGCCCGGAAGCGGGTGACGGGGATCGTCTCGCGGGGCGGCTCCATTATGGCGAAGTGGATGGCGCACCACGACCGGGAGAGTTTCCTTTACGAGCATTTCGACGAGATATGCGAAATTATGGCGCGTTACGATGTGGCGCTTTCATTGGGAGACGGGCTGCGGCCGGGGTCGATCGCGGATGCCAACGACGCGGCGCAGTTCGGGGAGCTCAAGACGCTGGGCGAGCTGTGTGCACGGGCGTGGGAGCATGACGTGCAGGTGATTATCGAGGGGCCGGGCCATGTGCCGATGAACCTGATCCGCGAGAATATGGATCGGCAGATCGAGTGGTGCCACGGGGCGCCGTTCTACACGCTGGGGCCGCTGGTATCGGACATCGGGGCGGGCTATGACCATATCACCTCGGCGATCGGTGGGGCGATGATCGGCTGGTTCGGGACGGCGATGCTCTGTTATGTGACGACGAAGGAGCATCTTGCGCTGCCGAACCGGGATGACGTGCGGGAGGGGGTGGTGACTTATAAGCTGGCGGCGCACGCGGCGGACATTGCCAAGGGGCATCCGGCGGCGATAGCGCGCGACCTGGCGATGAGCCGTGCGCGGTACGATTTTCGCTGGCTGGATCAGTTCAACCTCTCCCTGGATCCGGAGCGGGCGCGGCGGATGCACCGCGAGATGGTCAAGGAGAATGCTGATTTCTGCGCCATGTGCGGCCCGCATTTCTGTGCCATGCGCATCACAAAATCAATTAAATAACCGTTCGTTAAAAAATAAGCGATACGCAGTATCGCCCGCCCGGCGTGGGCACACGCCCCCGCGCGGGAGCGCAGTTCTCTCTATCTTGGAAAGGCGCCCGCCCGCTTAAAGGTCAATTCTGGAAATTCCGCTTACGCGCAATTTCCAGAATTGACGCGGGCGCCGTTGATGCAAAAACGGCGGCGAGCGAAACGAGTCGCGCGGGCCGGACGCCTCCCCACGGGAGGCC